>DATCMG010000171.1:0-4332 GCA_036563555.1 Roseomonas sp.
CCCCGCTTCCAGGGATCAAGCCGCCGCCCAAGGCTCGTGACCGGCATTCACTCAGCGAACCAGCCAGAACAATCCGCGTCCTCGTACCGGCCAGGTCCGGAGCCTGGCAGGAGAAGCGCCGGTCTGTCAGCCCGGCACGCACGAGGAGAAGACGTCATGCCCCGCAACGTCGGTCCGATCGACAGCGCGCTCCCCTTCCCGCTTCGTCGTTGCTCGTCCTGATGCGCTGATCACGCAGGCACGCTGACGCCACACCACAAAGCTGGATCCCGTTACGAGCTGGAGTGCTTGGCCATCATCTCACGAGCCCTTTGCTCGGCCCTTTCCATTTCTGCCCTACGCTCCGAAAGCGGCCGAACCTCGTTGGGGCGCAGCACCTGCGTCACATAGTGGTCCAGTTCGGGCTCGTAGAGCATCCAGAGGCGCCGGAGAGCTCGCAGCGGCTGCTCCTCATAATCGACGCGAAGATCGACAAGCGGCCAGCTCTGCTTGTCCACGATCAGCAGGGCTGCCGACATGATCGGCTGCGTCTCCCCGCCAGCCGCCAGCCCCGCATCCACGGCCGCCAGGAGGCGCTCCGCGAAGGACAGGCCGCCTGCTGCGACATAACCGGCGACGATCGCCCTCGGCACATCGTTGTTGGCTATTACATTGCCGACCGAGACGCAGCCTGGTCCCTCGGCTCCGGCATTGAACCCTTTAATGTCATCGCCGCAGTGGAAGGCGGTTTCGCCGTTCCGGTCCACGACGCCGATCTGGCGGAATTGCGGGTACTCGCTTTCCGCGACCAGGGCCTGCACCGTCTCCTTGGCACTGCGGCCCTCTTCCAGCAGGTCCAGGCCCCGTGGGCCGAGGCGGGTGTCGCTGCGGTATTGCGTTGTGACGGCGCCGACACCGGCCCGCGCCCAGGGGCAGCGATTGCCCACGGCGATGGAGGATGTCGCGATGCCGATGCCGAACATCCCGGTTTTCGGACAACGGGCGGCGAGCGAAAAAGTCATGGGGAGGACTCCTCGATGAGCGCTATCGCCCCACCCGTCGCGCTAGGCGGTCGCGCGCGTCGTACCACAGGGTAAGCGGGGGCATGAACCAGGGGGTGCCGCCATAGAGCGGCGCGGTCGGGAACTCGGCGCGGGCGAAACCTGTCCGTGCATCCTCGCCACCGAGGACAGCGGCCGCTGCCTTGCGGCCCAGATAGGTGTTCATCACCACGCCCGAACCATTGCAGCCCAACACGTAATGCACCCCGTCATGCTGCCCGACACGAGGAAGGCGATCGAAGGTGAAGGCGACCATGCCGCCCCAGGCATGACTGACCCGCGTGCCTGCAAGCTGCGGGAAGGTCTGCCGCATGATCCGATGCAGCCCGGCGGCCACCTTGCGCGGGTCGGCGTGATCACGCGCTGAGGCGCGACCGCCGATCAGCAGCCGGTCCTCGTCCGACGCACGGCGGAAGGCATAGGCGAGCTGCCGCGTGTCGTTCACCAAACGCTGCCGCGGAATAAGCCGGTCGAGCAGATCACGCGGCAGCAATTCCGTGGCGATCATATAGCTGCCCACGGGGATGATGCGCCGGTGAAACCAGCCCAGCGCGCGTCCGGTATAGGCGTTGGTGGCCAGGATCACCTTCCCTGCCGCGATCCCCGCCCCGCCCGCCGTGTCCAGTTGGAAGCCCTGCCCGCTTCTCTCGATTGCGGTGACGGCCGTGTGCGGCACCACGGTCACGCCTGCCGCGCGTGCACCCTTCAGCAGGCCCTGGTGGTAGAGGGCGGGATGCAGGCCCCCATCCTCGGGCAGGAGCATCGCCCCGTGATGCAATTCGCTGTCCAGTTCTCCCCGCAGCCCGTCCTGGCTCAGCATCTCGGCGGGAATGCCGATCCTGGCGGACAGGAACCGAGCCAGCCCCTCCAGCCGCGAGAGATCCTTTGGGGTCCAGGCGCATATCAGGCGCCCACTCTGCTGCAAATGGCAGTCAATGCCCTCCTCGGCCACGAAGTGCCGGAACCAGGCATAGGCATCCCGTGCCTCATGCATCAGCCCAAGCGCCGCCCCTTCGCCGAGCTTGGCGGCCAGGGCGGCATAGCCCTGGCGCAAGCGCCCGCCGATCATGCCGACCGAGCGGGTGCTGGCGCCCCATCCCGCGCTTCTCGCCTCCACCACGCAGACCGAGCGCCCTGCACGCGCCAGGGGCAGCGCCGCGGAAAGTCCTGCATAGCCGGCACCCACCACAACGACATCCGCGCGCGCCGGTAATGGAACTGCCTCGCCTTCCTCCCGCGGCACGGCACGCCACCAATAGGGCTCCGGCGAAAAGCCAGGGGCAAGAAGATCCCTCACCTGCCAACCCGCATATCCAGGCCCTTATAAACCCCGCAATTGTAGATCCCGTGCACCTTCACATCCGACAGGCGGCGGTTGACGAAGAGAAAGAGCTTCTCGTGAGCCAGCGGAATCACGAGTGCCTTCTCCGCCACGATGCGCTGCACCTTCCCATAGGCTTCGGCGCGCGCCGCTTCGGTCAGCGCCACCTGCCCAGCATCCATCAGCGCATCCGTCTCCGCATCACGCCAGTTCACGCGGTTCGGTGCGGGGATGTTCCTGGAATGGAAGGGCATCAGCGCCTCCCCAGCCGTGCCATAGGGCTGGAACAGCGCATAGCTGTCATAGTCCGGGGAGGTATTGATGCGCAGCATGGCCGCGGCCGGTTCCGGCATCATCAACCGCAGATCGATTCCGACGGCGCGCATATAGCCCTGGATGGCTCCGAGCCTTGCGCGCCAGCCCGGTGTATTGGCAGCGACGATCTCGGGCGACAACCGCTTACCATCCTTCACGCGAATGCCATCCGCGCCCCGGACCCAGCCCGCCTCGTCCAGCAGCGCGTTCGCGCGCGCACGATCGTAGCTCACCTTGCCCGCTTCCGAGTAATCCAGCGTGCCGGGGTTGATGTAGGAATTGCCAACGCCGGCTTGGCCGAACCAAAGACTCTTGACCAGTTCCTCGCGGTTGATCGAGAGCGACATGGCCTGCCGGACGCGCATGTCACTCGTGAGTTCGCGGTTGGTGCGCAGGCCGAGGAAGGCGCTGTAATTGGAGACCCGAGGTTCCGTCACGCTCAGCCGCGGATCCCGCTTCAATCCCTCGACCGCCCATTCCGGCGCGACATAGGTGATGTCCCCGCCCGTCTGGATCGCCGCCACGATGGCCGATTCCTCGGGGATCACCTGCCAGATCACCTGCCGCACCCGGGCGGGCCCGCGATTTTCGTAAATAACCGGCCCCCAGCGATAGGCATCGTTCCGTTCCAGGACGAAGCGATCCCGGGGCCGCCACTCACCCCAGCGGAAGGGGCCGGTGCCGTTCAGCCCGCGCGCACCGAAGTCATTCCCCATCGCCTCGACATTGGCCTTGTCGATAATGGCCCCGAAACTCTGCGCGAGTTGGAGGAGAAGCTCGTTATAGGGGCGTTCCAGGACGTATTCGACCGTGTGCGGGCCCTTCGCCGTGATCGAGCGGACCGAGCCCGCGCGCCAGGCCGCGGGGGAACGCGTCTGCGGATCAACGAGCCGGCTGAGGGAGTACACCACATCCTCGGCGGTGAACGGCTTGCCGTTGTGGAAGGTGACGTCGTCACGCAATTCGAAGGTATAGGTCGTGCCGTCCGGTGAGATGGTCCAGGATTTCGCCAGGAGCGGATGCACCGTCTTCTGGTCATCCTCCACCGTCACCAGAGTGTCGGTGATCATGAAGAGGATTTCTGCGGCGCCGCGCCCGGTGACTTTGTGTGGATCAAAGCCCACTGAATCGTTGCGGACCAGAATGGTGACCGCATCGCGATTGGCTTGCGCCGCCGCCTCGCCAGCCCGCCCCAGCAGCAGGGCGCCGGTCGCGAGCCCCGCCTTCAAGCCATTCCTGCGCGTCAGCATGCCAAGCCCTCCTTCTTCCGGTGCGGTTGTTCCCCAATCAGCGGGTCAGGTAATCGAAAGCGGAGAGTGAGTGGGCGCGGACCACATGCATCAACTCATCCACCGTCACATGCTCATCCCGACGACCCATGGTCTTCGGTGAAGGACCGTACAGATAGGCGGGCACGCCGCGCCACCGCCAATATCGTGCATCCGAGCCGCCGAGGCTGACGATCGTCGGTGGGCGGACGCCGCGGAGCGCCTCGACGTTGTCCTGAAGGATGACAGCCATCTCGCCATCCGGGTCGCACCAGCTGGAATCATAGCTGTGGTCCGGGCGCTCCTCGAAGCCCGCCTCGGGGTGGCGGGCCAGGATGGCGCGGAACGCCTCTATCACCACGGCCCGATCCAGGCCGGGCGGGACGCG
>DATCMG010000178.1:0-10124 GCA_036563555.1 Roseomonas sp.
AAGGACTGGCGCAGCCCCATGGCGATGGCGGCGCAGATGACGGCGAGCGTCAGCAGCAGCGCGAGTGACCGGCCTTGCACGATGTTCCGCTCCCGCCTTGTTGGGGGAAACGCTAGCTGGCCCGAAGGAGCGGGTCCATTGCGCCGCACGCCGGGCTGGGGCGCGCGGCCCGTGGCCACGCGCCGGCAGCGGGCTTCAGCGGGTGAAGTTGAAGTCGGTGATGCCGCAGGTGTTCACGCCGCGCTGCTCCTGCGCCGCGCCGTTCTCGTAGACGACACGGATGTCGTTCGTACACTGCCCGGCCGGCAGCACGATGTTGAGGCTCTGGCCCGAGGGGAGCGTGTTGTTCCCAAGCCGGTCCCGCCCCCAGTTGTTGCGGGAGGAGGAGGACACATAGACCTCGTTGATCGTAGCCCCGGTGCGATTGTTCAGCCGGAAATCCGGGTTGTTGCCCTGCGCCTGTGCGGCGGTGGAGAGGCCGGAAAGGAGCGTGGCGGCGAGGAGTGCCTGGGGCAGGCGGGAGCGGAGCATCTGGCGTTTCCGTGCGGAAGCGCGGCCCGGGATGAGCCGCGGCCGGATCATTCGCCAAAAGCATGAAAAAACGGCGAAGGGACGGTGTTTCGCCCTCCGCCGCGTGCTCCGTTCAGGCCGCGCTCAGCAGCAGCGCCGCATGCTCGGCCGGCTTCACCTTGCGCCAGATCGCCTCGACCGTGCCGTCGGCGCCGATGAGGAAGGTGCTGCGCTCCATGCCCATGTATTTGCGGCCATACATCGATTTCTCGACCCAGGCGTCATAGGCGGTGGCAAGGCTCTGGTCGGCATCCGAGGCGAGGGGGAAGGTGAGGTCGAACTTCTTCGCGAAGGCCTCGATCTTCCTCACCGGATCAGGCGAGACGCCGATCACGGTGATGCCCGCCTTTTCCAGCGCGGCGAGGTTCTCCTGCACGCCCTGGGCCTGCACCGTGCAGCCCGAGGTATCGGCCTTCGGGTAGAAGTAGAGCGCGTAGCGCCTGCCCCGGAGGAGCGCGGCGCTGATGCGCTTGCCGCCGGCCCCCGGCAGGTCGAATTCCGGCGCCTTGTCCCCGACAGCGATCATGCGGCCCCCTTCAATGGCAGCGTGCCCAGGCGGCGCTCGAAGGATTCGCGCACGCCGGCCGCGATGTCGCGCATCTGCGCGCGCAGCGCGGGCAGGTCAACCGGCGGCGTCCCGCAGGCGGGCGCGAGGCCACGGAGCAGCGCATGGATGGATGCGGCCGGCAGTTCCTCCGTGCGCACGCGCCCCACGGTCAGGCGCAGCAGGGATTGCAGCGTCCGCCAGAAGCGCTCCGCCTGGATCAGCATCGCCGCCTCATCGGCGTCCAGCAGCCCGGCACGGGCGAGGTTGGAGAGGGCCTCGCGCGTCGTCGGGGCGATGATGCGCGGGTGTTCGGCCGCATGGGCGCATTGCAGGGCCTGGGCGATGAACTCCACCTCCACCAGCCCGCCGGGGATGGCCTTCACGTCCCAGGGGCCGTCGGGCGGCAGGTCGCGCAGCATGCGGGCGCGCATGGCCAGCGCGTCGGTGATTGCCTGTGGCCCGGCATGAATGGCCAGCGCCTCGCGGCAGCATTCCGCGATCCGCTTGCGCAGCGCTGGCGGGCCGGCCACGGGGCGGGCGCGGGTGAGCGCCATGCGCTCCCAGGTCCAGGCCTGGCCGCCATCGCCGACGGTGGGGCCGTGATAGCGCTCGAAGGCGGCGATGCTGGCCGCGACCGGTCCCTTGTTGCCGGACGGGCGGAGCCGCATGTCGACCTCATAGGGCTTGCCCTCCGCGCCCGGTGCGGTCAGCGCCGACACGAACTGGTGGGCGAGGCGGGAGAAATAGGTGGGCACGGCCAGCGGCTTCGGCCCGTCGCTCTCGGTCGCGTCCTCGGCGTGGTCGTAGATGAGGACGAGGTCGAGATCCGAGCCCGGCAGCATCTCCCGCCCGCCGAGCTTCCCCATCGCCACGACGGCCATGGCGCCGCCGGCGACCTTGCCATGCCGGGTGGCGAAGTCTTTCGCGACCTGGGGCAGCAGGCAGCCAATGGCGGCGTCGGCCAGCTCGCTGCGGGCGATTCCGGCGGCATCCACGTCCAGCGTGCCTTCCAGCGCGGCCACATCCACCTCGAAGCGGCCTTCCGTCACGATGCGGCGGACGGATTCCAGCGCTTCCTCGTAATGGCGGGCGGCGCCGACCAGGGCGGGCAGGGCGGCCGCGGCGGTGCCGCTGCCGCCGGCCAGCAGACCCTCCAGCGCCGCGGGATCGCGGGCGAGGTGATCGGCGAGAGCGGGCGCGGCGCCGAGCACCCCGGCCACGCGGTCGAGCAGCGCGGGGTTGCGGTGGAACAGGCTCAGCACCTGCACGCCGGCCGGTAGCCGCTCCAGCAGCCGGTCGAAGCGGCCGAGGGCCGTATCGGGCTCGCGCTGGCGCGCGAAGGCGGCCAGCAGCGCGGGCATGAGGGAGGTCAGCAGCTCCCGCGCCCTCTCGGTGCGGGTGGCGCGGCGGTGGCCGTGATACCAGGCCCGCACCATGGCCGAGGCGGCGGCCGGATTGTCATAGCCCATCGCCTTCAGTGTCTCGAGCGTGGCCGGGTCGTTCTCGGGGCCCGTAAAGACGAGGTTGCCGCCCTCGAATCCATCGCTACCCTGCAGGCTGAGGGAAGGTTCGGCCTCGAACTGGCGGGAATACTGGCTGGCAACGCGGCGCAGGTGGGCGGTGAGGGCGGCGGCGAAGGAATCCGCGTCGGCGAAGCCCATGAAGGAGGCGATCCGGGCCAGGCCTTCCGGGTCCTCGGGCAGCCTGTGCGTCTGGCGGTCGGCCACCATCTGCAGCCGGTGCTCCACGTCGCGCAGGAAGACATAGGCGTCGGCGAGATCGGCCGCCGCGCGCCGGTCCATCCGGCCCGCCGCCGCGAGTGCGACCAGGGCGCCCAGCGTGGTGGGATCCCGCAGCGAGGGATCGCGGCCGCCCCAGATGAGCTGGGCCACCTGGGCCGTGAACTCGATCTCGCGTATGCCACCACGGCCGAGCTTCACGTCGTGGCCGGCCACCGCGATCTCGGCCCCGGCGCCGCGCTTGCTTCCGTGCACGGCGTGGATCTGGCGCTTGATGGAATGGATGTCCGCGATCATCGCGAAGTCGAGATGGCGGCGCCACACGAAGGGACGGATTTCGGTCAGGAAATGCTCGCCCAATGCCCGATCGCCCGCCACGGGGCGTGCCTTGAGCATCGCCGCGCGTTCCCAGTTCTGGCCGAAGCTTTCGTAATAGGCGATGGCGGCGGGGATGGAGACGGCGAGCGGGGTCGCGGCCGGATCGGGGCGCAGGCGCAGATCCGTGCGGAATACGTATCCTTCGGCCGTGCGTTCTTCCAGCAGCCGCACGAGGTCGCGGGCCAGGCGCACGAAGGAGGCCTGGGCGCGGTCGGGATCCACGGCGGCGGCCGGATCGAAGAGGACCATCAGATCAACGTCGGAGGAGTAGTTCAGCTCGCGCCCGCCGAGCTTGCCCATCCCGAGGACGACAAGGCCGGAGCCCTTGCTCGTGGCCTTCGGATCGCGCTTCGCGGCGTTGGGCAGGTGGATCTCCCCGCGTCCGGCGGCCTCCCGCAGCAGATGCGTGCAGGCGAGGTCTATGCAGGTCTCGGCCAGGGTGGACAGGGCGCCCGTCACCTGGTCCAGCGCCCATTCCCCCGTCAGGTCGGCGGCGGCGACGATCAATGCCGCCTGGCGCTTGGCCTGCCGCAGCGCGGCGCCGAGCTGGGTGAAGCTGGCGGCGGGGTCGGCGCGGCCGAGCGGGTCGAGCGCCGCCGCGAAGGCGGCATCCGCACCGCGTTCCGCGAAGCGCAACAACGTGGTCGCTTCGCGCAAGGTCAGATCCGCCAGGAAGGGGCTATGGCCACCCAGGGCCGCAAGCAGCGCGGCACCGTTGGGGGAGGCCGCGAAGGCGGCCTCGGCCGCGCCTTTGGCGGCGAAATCTTCGGTCAATCGGCCGGCCGCGCCCGGGTCGAAGGGCGTGGGAGGACGGCGGCGGGAGGGTTCGGCGTCGGACATGCGCCGGAAGGCAAGGCGTGAGGCGCGTCCCGGGTCAAGTGGGACGACGCCTGGTCCAGGGAATCTCCTTCATCCTGCGCCTGGCGATGCTCCTCATCCTCGTGGCGGGGCTGGGGGTGGCGGCGCTCGGATGGCGGCTGGCGCAGGGGCCGCTGGCCATCCCCTCCATCGCCGCGGTGAACGATGAGGTGGCGGAGCGGCTGGGCGTGCTGGTGCCCGGGCTGCGGATCGAATTCGGCCAGGCCTGGATCGCCTGGGAGGGCTGGAAGGACGGCACGCCGCAGCCGCTTTTCCTTCGGCTCGACGCGCTGCGGGCGGTGGATGGGGCGGGAGCCACACGCGCCTCCCTCACCTCGGCCGAGGTGTCGGTCGCCGTGCCGCCGCTGCTTCGTGGCATCGTCGCGCCGGTGCGCGTCTCGCTGCGGGAGCCGGTGGCGCTGCTGCGGCGGGACATGGCGGGAGATCTGTCGATCGATCTCGGCATCTCGTCCGGCCCGATCGGGCCCGTGGTTGAAGCGGGCTCCGGGGAGGCTGGCGAGCCCGAGGCGACCACTGAGGCGCTGGCGCGCCTGTTGCGGCCATCCAACCCGGATTCACCTCTCTCGGCCCTGCGCGAGATCCGTGTAGAGGGCGCGGTGGTGCAGGTGCGGGACGACCAGCTCCAGCTCGCCTGGGCAATCCACCGCGCCGCCCTCTCCCTCATCCGCAGGGAAGACGGCACGACAACCCTTTCCGGTTCCGGCGGCCTGCGCCTCGCGGGGCAGGAGGTGCCGGTCCGGATCGCGGGGCACACGGAGGGAGATCCGCCGGTGGCGGAGGTCTCGCTGGAGATCGATTCCGTCAGCCCGCCTGCCCTTGCCACCGCGCTGCCCTCGCTGCGGCCGCTGGCCGTGCTGGAGGCGGAGCTCGGGGCGCGTTTCAGCGCCCGCTATGATTTCGGCAACGGGGAATTCGCCGGGCGGGCGGAGCTGCGCTCCTCGCCCGGCCGGATCGTGGCGGGAGAGCAGCGCACCGCCTTCGAGGCGGCGAGCATGGTCCTGACCGGCGACGGGCGGCGCCTTGATCTGGAGCAACTCGCCCTGACCCTGCCGGCGGGGCGCCCCGGCTTGCCGGCACCCCGCATCACCGCCCGCGCCCATGCCGACCGGCGGGACGGGCTCTGGCAGGGGCGGCTGGAACTCGGGCTCGATGCGATCGCCGTCTCCGACCTCGCCCGCTACTGGCCGCAGGGCGTGGCGGATGGTGCCCGGCGATGGGTGGCGGAGAACCTGACCACCGGCTTCGCCCGTGACGGGCGCTGGTTCGTGGAGGGGGAAGCGCAGGCTGATTTCTCGACAGGGCGCGTGACAGCCGCGGGCGGCACCGTGCGGGCCGAAGGCGCCACGGTTCACTGGTTGCGGCCTATCCCGCCGCTGGAGGGGGTGGACGGGCTCCTCACCTTCTCACGTGAGGACATCCTCATCGAAGCTCGCTCCACTAGGCAATCCGGCACGGCGCTGGCGGTGCCGGAGGCGCGGATCCGGATCTATGACCTGGGGGTACCCTCTCCGGATGTGGAGAAGCTGGAGATCGACGGGCGCGTCACCGGCCCGCTGAACGATGTGCTGACCATCATCCGCCACCCGCGCCTGCATCTGTTCGACAAGCGTCCGCTGGAGCTGGGACCGGCCAGCGGCAGCGTGGATGCACGGGTCTCGGTCGGGTTGCCGCTGGTGAGTGACCTGCCGGTCGAGGCGCTGCGCATCAGCGCGCAGGGGAAGGTGGCCAATGGCCGGGTCGTGAATGCCGTGGCGGGGCATACGGTCGAGCAGGCGCAGCTCGACGTTTCCGTCGATCCGGCGGGGATGCGGCTCGCCGGAACGGCCTCGATCGCCTCGATCCCGGGCCGGCTGCAGGCGGAGCTGGACTTCCGGAGCGGCCCCCCCGGCCAGGTGACGGAGCGGGCATCGGTGGAGGGGCGGGCCGAGGCCGCCAACCTGCCGCGCCTCGGCGTGGAGGCGGCGCCCTATCTGCGCGGGCCTTTCGGCTACACCCTCCAGGCCGAACGGAGGCGGTCGGGTGAGACGCGGCTCGCGCTGCGGACCGACCTGCGGGATTCGCGGATCACCATCGGTGCGTTCGGCTATGCCAAGCCCCCTGGCGCCCCGGCCAGCGCCGAGGGGGTGATCCTGTTCCGCGGCGATGATCTGGCCGCGCTGGAAGGCGTTCGCGTCGATGGGCCGAACCTCGCCATCAGGGGTGGGGTGACCTTCAGCCGCGCGAGCACCTTCTCGCGCGCCGAGGTGCTGGAGGCGCGGATCGGATCGAGCCGCCTGTCCGGGCGCGTCGTCTCCCCCACGGCGCCGGGCGCGCCATGGGACATCCATGCACGGGGCACGATGCTGGATGCGCGGGGGCTGCTGCGTGACCTGGGGCTTGATGGCGGGGGGCTTGATGGGGGGGATGAGGACGTGCGCTTCGGCGATGATCCGCCTCCGCTGCGCGTGGATGCCGCCTTCGACCGCGTGATGTTGGCCGAGAGACGGGAGCTGGGCCCGGCCCAGGCCGTTTTCTTCGTCGATGCGCGGGGTGTGCTGCGCGAGTTGCGCGCCAGCGGGCGCGGCGTGCGCGGCGGCGGCTTCGATGCCGTGGTGGCGCCGCGCGGCGCCGGCCGCGCGATGGAGGTGAAGGCGGAAGGCTTTGGCACGATGCTGCGCGACCTGGGCCTGTTCGATGCCGTGGATGGCGGTGCGCTTCATATCTCCGGGCAATGGGCCGGCAACGCGCCGGGCACGCCGCTGACGGGGGTGGCGGAGTTGCGCGACTTCGGCGTGCGGGAGGCGGCCTCGATCGGCAAGATCCTGCAGGCTTTGTCCATCTACGGGATCGCGGAGGCAGTGCGCGGCCCCGGGCTGCGCTTCACCCTGGCGAACGCGCCCTTTACCCTGACGCCCCAGGTTCTGACGCTGACCGAGGCGCGGGCCGTCTCCGCGTCCCTCGGCGTGACGGTGGAGGGGCGCATCCTGCGGGAGGCGGAACGCTATGACCTTCGCGGCACGATCGTACCTTCCTATGCCGTGAACAGCGCCCTGGGGCGGATCCCGGGGATCGGGCGGCTCTTCACCTCGGAACGGAATGGCGGGCTCTTCGCCGCGAATTTCCGCATGACGGGGAAGCTGGACGACCCGGATTTCAGGCTCGACCCTCTCTCCCTGCTGGCGCCGGGGGCGCTTCGGGGGCTGTTTGGGCAGCCGGAACGCCGCTGAAGCCTGCTTGACCGATGCGAAGAGCGGCCGCAAACCCCGGCAAACGAAATCCGGAGGGCGCCAGATGGCCTCGCGACGCAATATTCTGACCCTGTCCCTGGCGGCCGCATTGCCGCTGCCTGCGATCCGGGCCGCGAGCGCCCAGGCGGCGACGGTGATGCGCCTTTCGCATCAGTATCCCCCCTCCCACCATATCGCGCAGGTGCTGAACGGCTTCGCACAGGATGTGAAGCAGGGCAGCAACGGGGCGGTGGACGTGCAGGTCTTCCCGGCCGAGCAGCTCGCGCGCGTGGGTGAGAACTTCCCCGGCGTGGCGCGTGGCGCCTTCGAGGCGGCGGTCGCGACCAACTTCACCTGGGGCAACACGATCCCGGAGATGTCCGCCCAGACCATCCCGTTCTTCTTCGCCGATCTCGAGCAGAACCGGCGCTTCCCTCGCTCGGAGGCGCGTCGCTTCCTGGATCAGGTCACTTCGCGCCGCGCGGTGCGATCGGTGGCCTGGCTGTTCACGACGAACCGGGCGATCTTCACCTCCAACCGCAAGCCGCTGATCGCGACCGAGGATTTCCGCGGCGTGAAGATCCGGGGCATCAACAGCCTGATCGACAACGCGCTGACTGCGGTGGGTGCCGCGCCGGCCGCGACGCCGGCGCCGGAGGTGGTGGGCGCCCTGCAATCGGGCGTGCTGGATGCGGGGCTGACCGATGTCTCCGCCGCCGTGTCGCGCCGCTTCTACGAGGTGCAGAAGTTCGGCACCGTCTCGCCCTTCTTCAGTGTCTCCACCCAGGTTTATGTGAACCCGCGCTGGTGGGACGGGCTGCGGCCCGAGGCGCGGCAGGTGATCGAGGCCGCGCTGGCCAAGGCCGAGACCGAGGCGGTGGATGTGACCGTCCGCACCGCCGATGCCGCCGTGGGCGAGTTGCGCGCCAAGGGCATGACCATCCATGAGCAGACGCCGGAGCAGGTCGCGCAGTGGCGCAATGCCATGCAGAAGCCTGTCATGGACGCCTTCCTGAAGCTGGCGCCCGAAAGCGGGCCGCGCCTGCTGGACTTGCTGCGGGCCGTCTGAGCGTGCAGCGCGCCGTCTCCTTGATCTCGCGGGTCGCGGGTGGGCTGGCCTCGCTCTCGACCGTGGTCTGCCTGCTGCTGATCGGCGGCTCGGTGGTGGCGCGCTATCTCTTTCACACGCCGCAGCCCTGGATCGACAAGGTGGCGGGCTGGCTGGTGGTGGCGCTGGTGCTGCTGGCCGCGCCCGAGGCGCAGCGGCGCTTCGAGCATATCGGGGTGGACGTGGCCGTGGGGCGGCTGGGGCCGCGCCTGGCGCGGGTGGCGCATTTCATCGGCGCCGCCTCGGTGGCGGTGGTGGCCGCCATCCTGCTCTGGGCGGGGTGGGAGGCGGTGGAGTTCTCCCGGATGGTCGGGCTGATGACCGACATCGAGGACGTGCCGGAATGGTGGATCCAGGCCCTGCTGCCGATCGGGTCCGCGGTGCTGCTGCTGGTATCGCTGGCGCAATGCCTGGTGCTGGCGACGGGCGGCACGCCGGAATACCTGCCGACGGGCGAAGAGGAGTTGCCGCGCGACACGCTGGCGCGCGGCGAGTAGGAATTCGATGTCCTTCCTGATCCTGATGGCCGCGCTGATCGGCCTGCTCTATCTCGGCCTGCCGATGTTCGCGGCGCTGTTCCTGCTTCCGCTGGGCGTGCTGCTCTATGTCGAAGGCGGCGTGCCGGCGCTGGGCGAGATCGTCATCGGCAACCTCAATGGCTACCTGCTGGTCGCCATTCCGCTTTTCATGATGATGGCGCATGTGATGGTGCGCGGGCGGGTGGTGAACGACCTGTATGGCGCCGCCTTCGCGCTGCTGCGCGGCGTGCGGGGTGGCGTCGGTATCGCGACGGTGCTCGCCTGCACGGTCTTCGCGGCGATCTGCGGTTCCTCGGTGGCGACCGCGCTCACCGTCGGCAAGATCGCGATCCCGCAGATGCTGCGCTACGGCATGTCCCGGCGCGGGGCCTTCGGGGTGGTGGCCGGGGGTGGCACGCTCGGCATCCTCATTCCACCCTCGGCCCCCATGGTGCTCTACGCCTTCGTGACGGAAACGAGCGTGGGCGCGCTGTTCCTGGCCGGGGTGGTGCCGGGGCTTATGATGGCGCTGCTTTTCGCGCTTTATATCTTCGCGACGGAGGGGCGGGCCGTGGCGCCGGCGGATGAGCCCCCGCCGGAGCGGATCGGCACGTCGCTGCGGCGGGCGGGCTGGTCGATGACGCTGCCGGTCTTCGTGCTGGGCGGCATCTATATGGGCGTCTTCACGGCCACGGAGGCGGCGGGGGCGGGCACCATCTACGCCATCGCGATCGCCGCGATCATCTACCGTACCCTCACCTGGCGCGACCTGTGGGACGGGGTGCAGGACGCGACGCGGACGAGCGCGATGCTGCTGATGATCATCGCGGGCGCGGCCGTGTATGGCTACATGCTGACGAAGCTGCGCATCCCGCAGGAGCTGGCGGCGCTGGTGACGGAGATGGGCCTGTCGCGCACCGGCTTCCTGGTGGCGATGATGGTGCTGCTTTTCGTGCTGGGGCTGGTGCTGGAGAGCTTCAGCATCATCCTGCTGACCATGCCCGCCATCCTGCCGGCCATGGCGGCGCTGGGCATCGACAAGGTTTGGTACGGGGTGCTGCTGACGCTCTCGCTGGAGATGGCGCTGATCAGCCCGCCGGTCGCGATGAACCTGGTGGTCATCAAGGCGATCACCGGGGCGCCGCTCACCGAGGTGAACCGCTCGATCATTCCCTACAT
>DATCMG010000179.1:0-4404 GCA_036563555.1 Roseomonas sp.
TTCGGCCTGAGCGTCACGCCCCGTACTCGATCAGCACCGTACGCTGCCGCCTTATCGTTGGCCTCGTCCAATCCCTCCCACGTTGCCCTTGTTGCCTGCAGCTACGCGAAGCCAGTCCTAGATAGTGACACAGTAAGACTATGAGGCAGCTCATCAAATGTTGACCCGCTCAAGGTCAGACTCGGCCCTGATGCGCTGGAACCTCAGCTTGAAGGCAAGAAACGGACACAAGAAGGCCGTGGTGGCTGTAGCACGAAAGGTCGCCGTCATTCTGCATGCGATGTGGTCCAGCGGTGAGGCGTTCTGCGCAGAACCCGTTCTGGCCAAGGCAGTATAAGGGTTAACGGCGAGATCATCAGTTTCGCCCAGCCAGGCGAAGAGGCGTCCCTGCCGGGACGTGGTCAGCATTATCACGATATCACCGCTGCGGCCGTTGGACCGCGTTAAAGCACATCGTGAGATCCCCCACCGGACACCATTGTGCGGCAGCAGCATCAGCCCTGACCGCGAAGACAACCCTGACCGGCAGAACGTCATTCCCTGGATATGTGAAAAAGAAGCAAAGAATGCTTGATCGGGGAGGCGCGATTAGATGCCGTAATGGGCCGGCTGCCTGGGCTTGGGCGGTAGGGCGGCTGTCCCTCAGAGTGATGGTGTGTGGAACGGGGCCGAATGGGTCGGCCCCAAGCATCATCGAGGGACAGCCATGGAGTGGACTTGCCCCGGAAAAGTGGAGGGTTCCTGATGAGGCAAGGGGAACTCCATGACGCAGCAGAGACGGTTTACGAAGGAATTTGAGGAGGAGGCGGTCCGGCTGGTTCGGACGAGTGGTCGGAGCCAGCGCGGGATCTCCGAGGATCTCGGGATTGGTCTGTCAACGCTGGTTCGCTGGATCAGCCGGAGCCGGGACCGGCTGCTCGATGAGCCTGGACGGCCTGGGCAGGAAGATGCCGCGGCCGAGCTGAAACGGCTGCGGCGGGAGAGCGAGATCCTTCGCCAGGAGCGGGACATCCTCAAGCGGGCCACCGCTTTTTTCGCTCGGGAGGGAAGTCGATGAGGTTCGCGCTCATCGATGAGGCGAAAGAGGAATTCCCCGTCCACCGTCTCTGCCGTGTTCTTGGCGTCAGCCAAAGCGGCTACTTTGCCTGGAAGGGCCGCCCGGCCTGCCGGCGCCAGCACGAGGACATGGTGCTGCTGGCCCATGTCCGGTCGGCGTTTACGCTGTCCAACGGCACCTACGGCAGCCCGCGGATGACGCGGGAGCTACAGGACAGCGGCCTGGCTGTGGGGCGCCGCCGGACGGCCCGCCTGATGCGGGAGAATGGGCTTCGTGCCCGGCAGAAACGGCGGTTCAGGCGGACCACCGACAGCCATCATTCCTGGCCGATCGCGCCGAATTGCGTATTCCGATGAAACCAGCCGGCGCTTCCGACCGAAACCAGCCACCTGATCCGAGCGAAGCCAGCCGGGCAATCCGATAATTCCAGCCGGGTAGCGGTGCGGTTCGCGAGCGGGTGGATTGGCCTACTGGGCGGCGGCCTCGTCAAGCCTGGTTTTGGCAGCTCTCAGCTTTCGCATGCTCTCTCCTTTCAGTTCAAGGCGGTGCGCGCCGTGCACCAGCCGGTCGAGCACGGCATCGGCAATGGTGGGGTTCCCGATGTGCTCGTGCCAGAGTTCCACGGGGACCTGACTCGTTACGATGGTGGAGGCGCGGTCGTGCCGATCATCGATGATCTCCATCAGGTCGCGGCGCTGTTCGGCGTTGAGCGGGGTGATGGCCCAGTCGTGCAAGATGAGCAGTTGCACCCGCGCCAGGTTCTTGAGCATGCGGGCGTAGCGCCCGTCGCCGCGGGCCAGGCCGAGGGCTTCCAGCAGGCGGGGCACGCGCTGGTACAGCACGGAGCGGTTGTCGCGACAGGCGCGATGGCCGAGGGCGCAGGAGAGCCAGGTCTTGCCGGTGCCGGTCGGGCCGGTGATCAGCAGGTCCTGGTGGCGCTCGATCCACTCGCCGCCGGTGAGGCGCCCGAATAGGGCACGATCCAGGCCGCGGGCGGCGCGATGGTCGACATCCTCGGGTGTGGCCGGCTGGCGCAGGCCCGCGAACCGGAGCCGGGTGGCGAGGCGCTTGCCGTCCCGCTCCAGGGCCTCACGGTCCACCAGCATGGCCAGCCGATCCTCGAAGCCGAGTTCGGCGGCATCTGGATGTCGTCTCTGCTCCTCAAGCGCGCGGGCCATGCCGGCGAGGCCCAGCTCGCGCAGGCGGTCGCTGGTGGGGTGGGTCAGCATGGGGCTGTTCTCCTCAATGATAGTAGCCGCGACCGCGGATGTTGCCGTGCTCGACAGTCGGTCCGTCGGGCACGGGTTCGGGACGGCTGGCCCGGTCGAGGCCGTGGCGCAGGATGGATTGCACCGAGCCCAGGGAGCGGGCGCCGATGTTGAGGCCACGCTGGCAGGCCGCCTCCAGGCGCTCGGGGCCATAGCCGCGCGACAGGCGCAGGATGCCCAGGCCGGCACGGAACCCCTGCTCCGGGTGCGGCTTGGCGGTCAGGATGCATTCCACCAGCGCCGCGGTGGCCGGACCGATGGCCGCGGCGTCACGGAGCAGCCGCGTCGGCGTCCACTCCGCGTGGCGGCGGTGCGCGCTCGGCATATGCTCCGGGGTCGTGGTGTGGCGGTTCTGATGCGGGTTGCGCAGGTGGCTGGCCACCCGCGAGCCCTGGTGGAACAGCTCGACGGTCCCATCGGTGATGCGCACCTCGATGATCTCGCGCACCAGCCGGTAGGGCACGGAATAGAAGTGCCCGCCCACCTCGACATGGTAGTCGAGCCCTGCCCGGCACCGCCGCCACTCCGCATAGGCGTAGGGCTCGGCCGGCAGGGGCAGCAGGGCGGGTCGCTCCAGGCTTTCGAACAGCGCCCGGCGGCTGGTGCCGAGGTGGCGCATGGGCCGGTCGTTGAGGTGGGCAATCAGCTCGCGGATCGCGCCGTTGAGTTCGGCGAGCGAGAAGAACCGACGGTGCCGCAGCCGGGCCAGCACCCAGCGCTGCACGACCTGGACGGCGACTTCAACCTTGGCCTTGTCGCGCGGCCGCCGCGCCCGGGCCGGCAGGACCGCCGTGCCGTAGTGGCTGGCCATGTCCTGGTAACTGCGGCTGATCCCGGGCTCGTACCGGCTCGGTCGGGTCACCCCGGCCTTGAGGTTGTCGCAGACGATCTGCCGCGCGACCCCGCCAAAGGCAGCGAAGGCGCCCAGGTGGCAGCCAATCCAGTCCGGCAGCGACTGCGTCCAGCGCGCCTCCGCATAGGTGAGGTTGGACGCGCCCAGGGCCGCCACGAAGATCTGCGCCTGGCGGACCTCGCCCGTGGCGCCGTCGATCACCCCCACCGTCTGCCCGGCATAGTCGACGAACATCCGCTCACCGGCAGGGTGGGCCTGACGCATGGTGGGCGACAGCCGACCTCGCCACTCCGCGTACAGATCGCAGAACCGGCTGTAGCCGTACCCCTCCGGCTGGGCGGCCCTGTATTCCTCCCATGCCAGCAGCAGGGTCATGCCGGGACGGCGTAACTCAGCATGAACGCTGGCCCAGACTGGCTGCGGCCGCAGCGCCTCAGGGGGCGTGAAGGGCGGCATGAAGAGCCGGCGCTCCAGCGCCGCGTCGTCCAGCTCCAGCGGCACCGGCCAGGTGATGCCCACCACGCCAGCACGGCGCAGGTACTCGGCAACCGTGTAGCGGCTGACGCCGACCATGGCCGCGATCTGGTGGCCGCTCTGGCCACAGACATACTTGAGACGGAGAACCTCTCGAACCTGACGCATCGGCAGTCTCTGGCCTGGCATGGCGGTCCCCGGTGTCACTCGGGAACAACCCTGCCGTTGGTGGACGACTGCTCGCGAGCCGCGCCGACACCCTCTACTCAGGGCCGGCTGGAATGCCTCGGAATGGGTGGCTGGCTTGCGTCGGAATCACCGGCTGGATTCCGTCGGATTACGCAGCCTAACCTGCTTGACCAGGACTTCTCGACGGAGGGTCCTAACCAGAAGTGGGGCAGCGACATCTCGTAGATACTGTCGGCGAATTCACGCGGCGTGAGCCAGTGAGGCGAAGCGCGTGACCCGCGTCCTGGCACGCGGCTGTCCGTCCAGCCAGTTTACGGCTCTGAGGGCATTCATACTGGTTGCAACACAAAACTGCTGGAGTGCTGTCTTCGCCAAGCCGATGTAGCGGCTCTGGCGCATGCCGAATGCCCGCGCGCCCTGCAAGAGCGTACCCTCCACCCCGGCTCGGATCCGATAGCGTTTCTGCCACGCCGCGTCCTCCATCCGCGCCCGTGCTGCGTTCAACGCCTCGTACTCCGGACGGGGGTGGAAGTAGACGGCGCGGCGTGCGTCCTTCGCCGTCG
>DATCMG010000180.1:0-2839 GCA_036563555.1 Roseomonas sp.
CCCCGGCTGCTTGCCGCCCATCAGCTCGAGATAGACCTGGCCGAGAAGCTGCACGTCCAGCAGCGCGTTGTGCGTGGTGCGCGCCGAGAGGTCGATGCCGAAGCGGCGGCAGAGCGCGTCGAGGCTATTTGGCAGGCCAGGGAAGCGCTTCTTCGCCATCTCCAGCGTGTCCACCATGCGGGTCCGCGCGATGCGGGGCGTGCGGCAGCGGTCGAATTCGTGGTCGAGGAAGTTGAAGTCGAAGGGCGCGTTATGGGCGATGACGGGATCGTCGCCCAGGAAGTCCAGCAGCTCCGGCAGGATCGAGGCGAAGAGCGGCTTGTCGGCGAGCATGGAGGCGGTGAAGCCGTGGACCTTCGTGGCCTCGGGCGGGACGTCGCGCTCGGGGTTGATCAGGCGGTGGAAGGAACGGCCGGTGGGCATGAGGTTCACCACCTCGATGGCCGCCACTTCCAGCACGCGGTCGCCGGTGGCGGGGTCGAGGCCGGTGGTCTCGGTGTCGAGGATGAGGGCGCGAGTCATGCCGCGAAGATAGGGGAGTTGGGGCGGTGGCCCCAGGGGGCTGTCAACGCGCGGCGGGTGCCACCCTGAGTACGGCGCGGGCGATGGAGGCCGTCGGGACGGCCCATCCCCCGGAAACCCCACCCTCGGCCAGCGATCCGATGGCCGCCACGAACCAAACCCCGCCCGGCCCGCGGGCCAGCAACGGGCCACCGCTGGCCCCGCGCGTCGCCGCGCAGGAATGGCGCATCATGATCCGCCCGGCCGGATCGCGGCCATAGCCGGTCACGGCGCAGTTGAGGTCGGCCACCAGTTGCTGCGCCCGGTCCGCCTGATAGCCGCCGAAGCCCAGAGGCGTTCCCGGCGGCACATATCCCGCCTCCAACGGAAGAACATGCCCAGGCGCACCCAGCGGCGCGTCGAGGATCAGCACCGCCCAGTCCGCATCCGGCGGCGCGGCCGGATCGGGGCGTGGTCCAGGCGCGACCGCATAGCCGGGGCCCATCACGATACGCGCCACCCCCGCCTGCCCGGCCTGACCCGCTGGCGAAGGGGCAAGGAGGAACTGCACGAGACGGGGATCCACCGGCCGCGCGCTGCGGGGGTGGAAGAGGCAATGCGCCGCCGTCAGAACGGTGCGCGGGCTGACCAGTGCGCCGGTGCATCGCCCACCCGCGGCCGTCTGGACCAGCCCCAGCGAGCGCCACGGCACGGCGGCGACGTCCACCGGGACGCGCGCATCCTCCGGTCCCAGGCCTGGAGGCGCAGCGCAGCCGGCCAGCAGCGTGGCTGCAGCGCACCAGGCCAGGGCGGCTGCCCACCCCCGGCCGCGCGCTGAGGGGGAGGAGGTCGCGTGGTGGTCCGCAGACTTTCCCGGCGGCAGTGGAGAGGCGGAACGGGGCGTCACATTGCTTCCGGCATTCTGGTGTCCCTCATCGCCGCAGGCCTTCGGCGGCACGGGCCGGGGCCCATGCTCAATCCTGCTGCCACGACCTGACAAGCCTCATCCATTGTTGATAGTTAATTATGCAACTCTTCCCGAGAAGCTTACGGTCCAAGCTTTGAGTGTGGGGGCTGGTATGATCACACAGACAGAACTCGACCGGGCTGTGAACAAGGCGCGCACCGATGCGGCTGCCTTCGCTGTTCCGGTGGGCGTCATTGTTGCGGCATCTGCCTATTTTCTGAGCGACTACCTGCCGCTGGTGCTGGGAGTCTGGCTCGCTGCTTTCGCCTACTTCACGATCAGCCGGGTCAAGGTGGATGGCGTGCTGATCCAGGCCCTTATCGCAGATCTGGTCGATATGCGGCGCGAGGCCAACAGGCAGGTCCTGACCGATCCCGCTGTGCCGGGCACCGCCTATGCCAGCGAAAACCACAGGATCGAAATGTCAGCCGAGACCTTGGTATCGGCATAGGCAAGCATTCCATCAGGCTAGGCTCGTGTGAGCACCAGGCCCCGCGAGGGAGCCAGGGTTGACCGGCTAAGCGGGAACGAATTGGCCCCTGTTCCCGCATACCCGGCAGCGCTTAGGCGGCCATGGCGTGTCCAGATGGAAAGTACCGCGAGCGGCCTGGAAATCACGGCCGCCGGCCGCTCCACATCCTTCCGTCCGCTGCTCATGACAGATGGCCGCCCTGGAAATCCGTGCGGGCAAGCCGGCAGCGGTACCGCCAGACCAACTGGATGGCGGCCGGTGATATCAAGCAATGATGGCCGATCTTCCCCCTGGAAGCCGATCCTGGGGTTAAGGGGCGGCGCCTCCCGAGGCTACCAGCCGCCGCACCGCCCGCTGCGCGTGGTTCCGTGACAGCCCCGTGTGGATCAGGTGATCCGCGCGGCGGCGGCGGAGGGCATCGGGAACCTGGCGCGCGAGGATGGCGTTCAGGCGATCCTCGGTCATGCCCTTCCGGCGGAGGACGCGGGCGCGCTGAATGGCGGGCGGGGCGGTGACGACGACGACCTCGTCAACGCGGTCCTCGCCGCCGGTTTCGAAGAGCAGCGGGATGTCGAGGACGACGAGGCGGGCGCCGCGGCGGCGGGCGCGGGCGAGGAAACGCTGTTCCTCACGACGGACGAGGGGGTGGACGATGGCCTCCAGCCGGCGGAGGGCGGGCTCGTTGCCGAGGACGGCGCGGCGGAGCCTTTCACGGTCCACCATGGGGCCGCGCGGGGTGGGGCGGGTCGTGCCGGGGAAGGCAGCCTCGATGGGACGCACGGCGCCACCACCCGGGCCCTGGAGGCGGTGGACGGCGGCGTCGGCGTCGAAGACGGGAATGCGGAGGCGGCGGAGGGTGGCTGTCGCGGTGGACTTGCCCATGCCGATTCCACCGGTAA
>DATCMG010000198.1:0-5816 GCA_036563555.1 Roseomonas sp.
CCGCCGCGCGGGCCGGCATGCCGCTCCGCATCATCTCGATCCCCCGCCTCTCGCCCGAGGTGCGCGAGGTCCTGCGCCGCATGGTGCCCGGGCTGTTCGGCGCCGGCGTCACCCAGCTCAACCTGGCGGTGGACGTGATCATCGCTTCCCTCCTGCCGCCCGGCGCCGTTTCCTACCTCTATTATGCCGACCGGATCGGACAGCTTCCGCTGGGCGTCATCGGCGCGGCGGTGGGCACGGCCATGCTGCCGCTGCTGGCGAAGCAGCTTCGTGGCGGCAAGCCGCTCTCGGCCCACCACACGATGAACCGCGCGCTGGAACTGTCGCTGGCCCTCGCCCTGCCGGCGGCAGCGGCGCAGGCCGTGCTCGCCTGGCCCATCATCTCGGCCCTGTTCATGCGCGGCGCCTTCGGCGAGCTGGAGGCGGCCGCGACCTCCGCCGCCCTCACCGTCTATGCCCTCGGCCTGCCCGCCTTCATCCTGGTGAAGGCCTATGTCCCCGGCTTCTTCGCGCGCGGCGACACGGCGACCCCGGTGAAGATCAGCCTCGTCATCGTGGCGCTGAACCTGGTGCTGAACCTCATCCTCACGCGCTACCTCGCCCATGTCGGCATTGCGCTCGCGACCGGCCTCTCCGCCTGGGTGAACGTCATCGCCCTCGCCTGGCTCCTGCGCCGCCGCGGCCAGTGGCGCCCCGACCGCCGCCTGCGCCGCCGCCTGCCGCGCCTGCTGATGGCCACGCTGGCCATGGCCGCGGTGCTAATCGCCCTCCGCATGGCCCTGCCCGACCCGGCGGGATCCACCGCGCGCCTGGTGATGCTCGCGATTTATGTCGGCGTGGGGCTGGCCACCTATTTCGGCATCGCCCACGCCATCGGCGGGCTGCATCTCGGGGAAATCCGGCGGCGCCGGTAGTTCCCGGCCGCCGCTATCCCTCCACGAAGCGCCGCCACCCCGCCGCGCGCAGGTCGCAGGCCGGGCAGGTGCCACAGCCATGCCCCCAGGGATGCATCGGCCCGCGCTCGCCGAGGTAGCAGGTGTGGGTGTCCTCCACGATCAGCCGCACCAGCGCATCGCCGCCCAGCTTCCGTGCCAGCCGCCAGGTCTCGGCCTTATCGATCCACATCAGGGGCGTGTGCAGAACGAATCTCCGCTCCATGCCGAGGTTGAGCGCGACCTGCAGCGCCTTGATCGTGTCGTCGCGGCAATCCGGATAGCCGGAGAAATCCGTCTCGCACATGCCGCCGATGATGTGCCGCAGCCCGCGCCGGTATGCGAGCGCGGCGGCGAAGGTGAGGAAGATCAGGTTCCGCCCGGGCACGAAGGTGTTGGGCAGCCCGCCCTCCTCCATCGCGATCGCCATGTCCCGCGTCAGCGCCGTGTCGGAAATGGCGCCCAGGGCGGAAAGCCCGACCGTGTGGTCCTCGCCCAGCCGCGCGCCCCAGCCCGGCTTCAGCGCCCGCAGCCCCTCGCGAAGCGTCGCGCGGCATTCGAGTTCGATCCGGTGCCGCTGGCCATAGTCGAAGCCGATCGTCTCGACCCGCTGGAAACGGTCCAGCGCCCAGGCGAGGCAGGTGGTGGAATCCTGGCCGCCGGAGAAGAGAACGAGAGCGCCTTCGTCTTGCATCGGGGTTTTATGGTGCTGCGGGGAAGGCGGGGGAATAGGCCCCCGGGAGGCAGCACCTCCCGGGGGCCGCCCGCATCAGGCCGGCGTGATCTTCCCCGCCTCCACCACCCGCTTCCAGCGCTCGATTTCCCCGCGCTGAAATTCGGCGAACTGGGCCGGGGTGCTGGCCACCACCTCGAAGCCGAGCTCATCCATGCGCTTCGCCACATCCGGGGACCGCAGCGCGGCCGCCGCCTGGGCATGCACGCGCTGCATGAGCGCCGGCGCCATCCCGGCCGGGCCGCCGAGCGCCTGCCAGGAATAGACCACGAAGTCGCGCAGCCCGGCCTCGCCACCCGTCGGTACGTTGGGCAGCAGGCGATGACGCGTCTCGGCGGTGATGAGGATGGGCTTCACCCGCCCATCCGCGATCTGCGGCGCGATGGAGCCGAGGTTCTGGAAGGAGAGCTGCACATTGCCCGCGATCAGGTCGGTCGTCGCCGGGGCGCCGCCGGCATAGGGCACATGGGTGATGTCGGTGTCGGTAAGCTGCTTGAACATCTCCATCGTCAGGTGGTCGGAGGAGCCGACGCCGGAGGTGGAGTAGGAGGCGCGGTTCGCCTTCAGCCAGGTGACCAGGGAAGCCAGGTCGTTCGCCGGCACCTGGGCCGGGTTCACCACCAGCACATTGGGCGTGCGGACCGTCTGGCTGAGGCCCGTGAGCTGCTTCACCGGGTCGTAGCCGAGATTCGGGCGCAGGGCGACATTGATCGCCCAGGTGCTGATCGGGGCGTGCATCAGCGTATGGCCATCAGGCGCGCTCCGGATCACGGCGCGGGCGCCCAGCTCGCCCGTGGCGCCAGGACGGTTCTCGGCCACCACGGGCTTGCCGATCGCCTGGGACATGGGCCCGGCCATGGCCCGCGCCACGATGTCGGAGGAGCTGCCGGGCGCGAAGGGCACGATGATGGTGACGGGGCGGGCCGGCCATTCCTCGGTCTGCGCGCGCGCCGGCAGGGCGGAAAGGATGGCGGGGGCGGGTAGCAGGCGCAGCAGGGCGCGACGGTTCACGGCCGTGTTCCTCCGGGATGGCGTTGCCGGGAAGGCTAACGCCCGCCGGGGAGCGCAGGCCAGGGGGAAGGGGATAAAGGGTTCAGCCTGCCAGGCCGAGCGCCATGAAGGCCCGCGCCGCGGGCGGCCAGGCTTCGACCAGGCTGACCCGCCAGTACCAGGCCGCGCCGGCCGCCGCCGCGAGCAGCAGGAGGGAGGCGGCCCAGGCCAGCCCGGTGCCCCATGCCGGCGCCGCCCGGGATGCGGCCGGGATGGGTTCCGGCGGCCTGGAGGAAACCAGGGGCGGCGGCTCCGGCGTGGCGATATCCGGCTCGGGGGCCAGGGGAGGCATCTGGAGGGGGGCGGGGCGGGGCTCGTCCGGGGCGGCGGCCGGCACTCCCTCTGCCCGGCCAGGGGCCCAGGTGGTGCCGCAACGGGCGCAGCGCACGGTCCGCCCTTCCGCGATTCGCGCGGCCAGGGCGGCGGGCAGGTCATATTCGGCGGCACATTCGGGGCAGGCGACGCGCATGGCGCAGGATGATCGTTCCGGGTGGGTTAAGGCAACGCCTCCACGGCACCGCTATCGCTTCCCGGCCCGGCATGGCACATCGCCCCCCATGGTGCGCTTCACCCAGGTCGGGCTGCGCTACCCCGATCCCACCCGCGGCGCGGTGGGTGAGCGGGAGACGCTGCGCGATCTTTCCTTCACCCTGCCCCAGGGGTCCTTCACCTGGCTCACCGGGCCATCGGGGGCCGGGAAGACCTCTCTGCTGCGGCTGATGCAGCTCGCCCTGCGCCCGACGCGGGGCGAGGTCGAGGTGCTGGGTGTGCCGCTCTCCCGCGCGAAGCGGGCGGACCTGCCCAAGCTGCGGCGCCGGATCGGGGCGGTGTTCCAGGAATTCCGCCTGCTCCCCTACCTCACGGCTTTCGACAACGTGGCCCTGCCCCTGCGCCTCGCCGGGCGTGCCGAGGCCAGCCTGCGCCCCGACGTGGCCGAGATGCTGCGCTGGGTCGGGCTGGAGGGCCGGGAGGAGGCGCTGCCGCAGCAGCTCTCGGGCGGCGAGCAGCAGCGCGTCGCCATCGCCCGCGCCGTGGTCACCCGCCCCGCCCTGCTGGTGGCGGACGAGCCGACCGGCAACCTCGATCCCGTGCAGGCCCGGCGGCTCCTGCTCCTGCTCGCCGAGATGAACCGCCTGGGCGCGACGGTCGTGGTGGCGACCCATTCGCAGGAGCTGATCGCGCAGCACCCGGGCTATGTGATGCAGGTGGAGGCCGGGCGGATCACCGCGCTTGACCCCTGGCCCTATGGCCCGATGGAGGCGGCGGCCCCGGATCACGGCCATCCCGATGTTCCTGCTGCCGTGGGCGGCCTTGATACCGCCTCCCAGGCCGCCCCGGCGGAGATGCTGCCAGACGGCTTCGCCCTTGATCTGAGCGCGCCGGAGCCGGATGCGGGCTGGGTGGAAGAGGTTCCGCCCGACGCTTCCGAGGCACCCGCCATCCCATCCGAGAATGGGGCGGCCTTCCCGCCAGAAGAAACCGCCTTTCCCGCCCCGCCCCGCTCTGCCCGGCACCTCGGACGGAGCATCTGGCCCAGCACGCGGACGCCGGAGGCTGATCGTGGCTGAACGCCGCCGCCGCGTGGCGCGCGACCCGCTGGGCCTGCGGCGTGCCCTGTCAGACCGGCTGCTGCCGGGACTGGTGGCCGCCATGGCGCTCCTGGCCGCCCTTGCCCTGGCTGGCGCGCAGGGCGCCGACCGGCTGGCGGATCGCTGGCAGGCCGGCGCCGCCGCGGCGGTGACGGTGCAGGTGCCCGACCCGACGCGCACGCGGATGGCGGCGGCGCTGGGGATGCTGCGTGGCGATTCCGTCGTGGCGAGCGCGTCGGAGGTGAGCCCGGAGCGGGTGGCGGAACTGCTCCGCCCCTGGCTGGGCGACGCGCCCTCCCTCATCCTGCCCGGAGTGATCGAACTGCGCCTGGCCGCCGCGCCGGAAGCCCTGCCGCTCCTCTCGGAACGGCTGGCCGAGGCGGTGCCGGGGGCGGAGCTGGAATCCCACGGAATGTGGGTGGCGCGCCTCGCGGCCCTGGCGCGCTCGGTGCAAGGGGTGGCGCTGGCGGTGCTGGCGCTGGTGATGGGGGTGGCGGTGGCCGTGGTGGCTGTGGCGACGCATGCGGGGCTGGCGGCGCGGCGGGAGGCGATCGACGTGCTGCACGACCTCGGTGCCACGGACCGTGCCATCGCCGGCCGCTTCGCCCGGCGCATCGCCCTGCTGGCCGGGCTCGGCGCCCTGGGCGGCGCGGCGCTGGCCGTGCCCACCCTGGCGGCGCTCTCCGGGCTGGCCCTGCCGCTCTCGGGCGGGGGGACATCCTCGTCGGGGCTCCTGGGGCAGCTTCCCTGGGCCACGCTGGCCACCCTGCCGCCCGTCGCGGCGCTGATCGGCTGGGGCACGGCCCAGGCCACCGTTCGCCGCTGGCTGCGGCGCCTGCCGTGAACGGGGCCACCCTGATGCGGCCGCTGCTGCGCCGGCGCCTTCCCCTGCTCTCCGCCGCCATGGCGCTGGCGGTGCTGGCTGTCTCGGGCGGCTTCCTGTGGTTCCTGCACCGCGCCGCCACCCCGCTGGTGGAAGGACCGCCCGCGCCCGGAATCGCCGTGCTGACCGGCGGGCCGGACCGGGTGGAGGTGGGGCTGACCCTGCTGGCCGCACGGCCGGAGGCGCGGCTGATCGTCTCCGGTGTCGGTCCGGATGCCGGCCTGGCGGATCTGGGGCGCGCCGCGGGGATCAATCCGGCGCCACTCGCGAGCCGCATCGCGCTGGGGCGCGAGGCTACCAGCACACATGGCAATGCCCGTGAGATCGCGGCTTGGGCACGCGGCGCCGGCCTGCAGGAGATCACGGTGGTAACCGCCAGCTTTCACATGCCGCGCGCCCTGCTGGAACTGCGGCGCCACCTGCCGGAGGCCAGGCTGCACCCTCATCCCGTCGCGCCCTTTATCGCCCGGCCCCTGCCGATGCTGCGGGAATATGTGAAGCTGGTGGGCGCCACGCTGGGCCTCTCGGCCCTGACGGAGCGGCCGGGCCGGCCGGGGCGCGGCGCGAGATGACGGCGATCCGCTCGGCCCTGTTCAACCTGCTTTTCTTCGCCGTCACGGCGCTGACGG
>DATCMG010000199.1:0-6688 GCA_036563555.1 Roseomonas sp.
GCGTGCCGATCCGGCCCCCTACCTGCGCCGCCAGCCCATCTGCCGCCTCACGCCCGAGGGGGAATCCGGTGTGGCGGCGGAGTCCATCGCTCCCATGCCCGCCGCGCTGCGCGACCGCCTCCTGCCCGGACGGGGGCTGGAGGATGTGCCGGCCCTGGCCGGGTGGCTCCGCCTCTCGCTCGAGACGCGCATGCTGGCCGGCATCGCCCGTCCGGAATGGCTGGCGGCGCCGCGGCCGCTGCAACTCTCCCTCTCGGTGGCCGCGCTGACATCGGAGGCCTTCCTGGCGCTGGATGGACGGCTGCCCGGGGCGGTGCGGCCAATGCTGACGCTCGGCGTGCCGGCGGCGGATATCCTTTCGGACCCGGCGGGCTTCGCCCTGGGCCGGGACCTCGCGGTCAGCCGTGGCTATGGGCTGGCGCTGGAGGCGCCGGGTGGCGGCGCGCTCGCCCTGCTCCCCCCGGCGCGGCTGGGGGCGGGGATGGTGCGGCTGGCCTGGGCGGATTCCCTGCCCGCTCTTCCCGGCCCGGTGGCGGATCTGGTGCGGGCGGGAGTGGTTGTGGTGCTGACCGGTGCCGACCGGGCCGCCGCCATCGCCTGGGGATGGGAGAACGGCATCACCCTGTTCCAGGGCCGCGCCACGGATCGTCATCTACGCCACTGAGGCGGGTGTGAAGCGGGCCGTCCTGGCGGGGCGCCGCGGAGCGTCCTATGCCGGTGCGATGCGCCACGTTCCCGATCCCGCCGCCCCCGCCATCGCGGCCGAGGGCCTGACCAAGCGCTACGACGACACGGTGGCGGTGGATTCCCTCTCCTTCACCATGCCGCGCGGCGCGACCTTTGGGCTGCTGGGCGGCAATGGTGCGGGCAAGAGCACGACCATCGCCATGCTGCTGGGCCTGCTGATCCCGACGGCCGGGAGCGCCCGCGTGCTGGGCCATGACATGGCGCGGGACCGCTTCGCGGCGCTGGCGCGGGCGAATTTCTCATCCCCCTATATCGCGCTGCCGCACCGGCTGAGCGTGCGGGAGAACCTGAAGGTCTATGCCCATCTCTATGACGTGCCCGATGCGGGGGCGCGGATCATGGAACTGGCGGAGCAGCTCTCCCTGGCCGATCTGCTCGACCGGCCGGCGGGGCAGCTCTCGGCCGGGCAGAAAACGCGGGTGGCGCTGGCGAAATCGCTCATCAACCGGCCCGATGTGCTGCTGCTGGACGAGCCGACGGCGAGCCTGGACCCCGACACGGCCGATTGGGTGCGGTCCTGGCTGGAGCGGTACCGGGCGGAGAGCGGCTGCGCGATCCTGCTGGCCTCCCACAACATGGCGGAAGTCGAGCGGCTCTGCGGCCATGTACTGATGCTGAAGAAGGGCCGGTTGGTGGATAGCGGGTCGCCGGCTGATCTGCTGGCCCGCTACGGGCGGGATGACCTTGAGGAGGTGTTCCTCGACATCGCGCGCGACCGGCGGGCGGGGTAGGGGCCATGACGGCCAAGGCGCCGAGGCCGAGCCGCTCCTCCGGCTCGGAGGCCTATGACCTGCTGCTGGAGGCGATCGACAGCGGCGCCCTGCCGGCCGGCACAAGGCTGCGCGAGGCGGAGCTGGCCGAGCGCTTCCGCATCAGCCGCACCCCCGTGCGGGAGGCGCTGAAGCGGCTGGAGGCGCAGGGGCTGGTGCTGCACGAGCCGCATCACGGCGCGGTGGTGGCCAGCCTCGATTACGGCCAGATGGCCGAGCTGTATCACATGCGCGAGGTTCTGGAGGGCACCGCCGCCGGGCTGGCGGCCACGCATGCCACGGCGACCGAGGTGGAAATCCTGCGCGAGATGGTGGAGCGGGACCGGGGCCTGCTGGGCGACCCGGTGGCCCTGGCCGGGACCAACCGCGCCTTCCACCGGCAGATCCGCCTTTCCGCCCGGAACCGCTTCCTGAACGCCACCCTGGAGAACATGCGGATCTCCCTGGCGCTGCTGGCCGGAACCACCCTGGCCGTGCCGAACCGCGGCGCGGAATCGGTGGAGGAGCACTCGGCGATCGTGGCGGCCATAGAATCGCGGGACGCCGCGGCGGCTGAGGGCGCGGCCCGGCGGCATATCCGCAATGCCTTCAAGGTGCGGATCGGGTTGGAGCACGGGCCTGGCCTGGCCGGTGAGCGCCGCCCTATCCCGGGCGGGCGAAACCCGACTTGAAACGCGCCCGGCGAAATCGTATCCGCTGGTATACATTGGAGGGCGCAAGACACGATGCCGGACTTCTCGCGGGTATGGGACGTGCTGGTGATCGGCGGCGGAAACGCCGCCCTCTGCGCCGCCGTGACCGCCCGGCAGGCCGGATGCTCCGTGCTGCTGATCGAGCACGCGCCCAAGGCCTTCCGGGGCGGCAACAGCCGCCACACCCGCAACATGCGGACCATGCATCCCGAGCCGACCTCGGTGCTGACCGAGAGCTATCTTGAGGACGAGTACTGGGACGACCTGCTGCGCGTGACGGGCGGGCAGACGGACGAGCACCTGGCGCGGATGACCATCCGCATGACCCATGATGCGCTGCCCTTCATGGAAGCCTGCGGGGTGCGGTTCCAGCCCTCCTTGTCCGGCACGCTGAGCCTGTCGCGCACCAATGCCTTCTTCCTCGGCGGCGGGAAGGCGCTGGTGAACGCCTATTTCGCGACGGCCGAGCGGCTGGGGATCGACATTCTCTACGACACCGAGGCGGTCGACCTGCAGATGGATGACGGCTTCGTCCGGGAGGTGGTGATCGATCATCGCGGCTTCCCCGAGACGGTGCGCGCCAAGGTGGTGATCGCCTCCTCCGGCGGATTCCAGGCCGATCTGGAATGGCTGGAGCGGGGTTGGGGGCCGGCGGCGCGGAACTTCCTCATCCGCGGCACGCCCTACGCCAAGGGCAAGGTGCTGCGGAACCTGCTGGACCAGGGCGTGGCCTCAGTGGGCGATCCGACCCAGTGCCATGCGGTGGCCATCGACGGGCGGGCGCCGAAATTCGATGGTGGCATCGTCACGCGGCTGGATTGCGTGCCTTTCTCGGTCGTCGTGAACAAGCATGGCGAGCGCTTCTATGACGAAGGCGAGGATGTCTGGCCCAAGCGCTACGCCATCTGGGGCCGGCTGGTCGCACAGCAGCCGGACCAGGTCGCCTATGCCATCATCGACGTGAAGAGTGAGAAGCTGTTCATGCCGTCGGTCTTTCCGGCCATCAAGGCGAATACGGTGGGCGAGTTGGCGGCGAAGCTGGGCCTGGACCCGGCGGCGGTGGAGAAGACGGTCGCCGAGTTCAACGCGGCCTGCGTGCCGGGGGAATTCAACTCCACCCGGCTGGATGGCTGCCGGACCGAGGGGCTGACGCCCCCGAAAACCCATTGGGCGCGGCCGATCACCGAGCCGCCCTTCATCGGTTATCCGCTGCGGCCCGGGATCACCTTCACCTATCTCGGCGTAAAGGTGGACGAGAACGCGCGGGTGCTGATGGACGATGGCAAGCCGAGCGCGAATCTTTTCGCCTCGGGCGAAATCATGGCCGGTTCCATCCTGGGCAAGGGCTATCTGGCCGGCTTCGGGATGGCGATCGGCACCGTCTTCGGACGGATCGCGGGCAGGGAGGCCGCGAGGAATGCGCGAAACTGAGGCCACCACCGATGCCCGCCGCGCGATGGAGGTGTGCAACGCCTGCCGCTACTGCGAGGGCTATTGCGCCGTCTTCCCCGCGATGACGATGCGCCGGGAATTCTCGACCGGCGATCTGAGCTATATCGCCAATCTCTGCCACAACTGCCGTGGCTGCTACTACGCCTGCCAGTACGCGCCGCCGCATCCCTTCAACATCAACCTGCCCCAGGTGCTGGCGCAGGTGCGGTCCGAAACTTATGAGGAATATGCCTGGCCGGGGCCGCTGGCAGGGCTGTTCAAGCGCAACGGCACGGTGGTTTCGCTCGCAACGGTGGCGGTGATCGCACTGACGCTGATCCTGACCATGGCGCTGGTGGATCCACGCGTGCTGTATGAGCCGCAGATCGGGCCGGGCGCCTTCTACCGCGTGATCCCGTGGTGGCTGATGGTGACGCTGGCGGGCGGCACCTTCCTGTTCTCGATCCTCGCGCTCGTCATGGGGTTCCGCAATTTCTGGCGCGATACGGGCGGGCGCACGGATGAGCTGACGCGCGCGCGGCCCCTGGCGGTGGCGCTGCACGACATCTTCACCCTGAAGAATCTTGGTGGCGGGGGAGGGGGGTGCAACGACGTGGATGAGGGCTTCTCCCAGATCCGGCGCCGTTTCCACCACTTCATGTTCTACGGCTTCCTGCTCTGCTTCGCCTCCACCACCACCGCCACCTTCTACGACCACATCATGGGCCATCCCGCGCCCTATCCCTTCTGGAGCCTGCCCGTGCAGCTCGGCACCTGGGGCGGGGTGGGGATGGTGATCGGCACGGCGGGGCTGATCTGGGTGAAGATCGTGTCCGACCCGGCGCCGGCGGCGCGGAATCTCCTGGGCGCGGATTACGCGCTGCTGGTGCTGCTGTTCCTGGCTGCGGCAACCGGGCTGCTGCTGCTGGGGCTGCGTGAAACCGGGGCGATGGGCGTGCTGCTGGCCGTCCATCTGGGCGTGATCTTCGCCCTGTTCCTGGTGGTTCCCTACAGCAAGATGGTGCACGGCGTTTACCGCTCCGCGGCCCTGTTGCGGCATGCGCTGGAGCGGCACCCCACGCCGCCGCCGGGCAACAAGCCATCCGACCGGGCACTCGGCTCGGCGGCCTGACAAAGGACTGGCCCAGCGCCTTTGCCAGGCGGAAAGTGCCGGAGGCGGCCGATAAGCCGCTCCGGGAAAGGCCCAGGAGGAAAAGATCATGCTCGACCAGGCGAAGAAGACGCTGCGGATCAGTCCGATGCAGGAACGCGTCTCGCCGGCGGAGTGGCAGGCGCGGATCGACTGCGCGGCCTGCTACCGCCTCGTGGCCCATTACGGCATGGCCGACATGATGGCGAACCACATCTCCGTCCGCGTGCCGGATGAGGAGGGGGCCTTTCTCATCAATCCCTATGGCATGATGTATGAGGAGATGACGGCCTCTGCCCTCATCAAGGTGGATCTCGCCGGCAACATCCTCGACAAGCCGGATTACGGCGACTTCGATTTCGGCATTAACCGCGCGGGCTATGTGATCCATTCCGCGATCCATGGCGCAAGGCACGAGCTGGATTGCGTCATCCACACGCATACCTGGCCGGGCATGGCGGTATCCTCGCTGGAATGCGGGCTGCTGCCGATGACCCAGACGGCGATGCGCTTCACCCGGATCAGCTACCACGAGTATGAGGGCGTGGTGCTGAACCTCGATGAGCAGGAGCGGCTGATCCGCAACCTTGGTGACAACAACGCCATGATCCTGCGCAACCACGGCCTGCTGACGGTTGGCCGCACGGTGGGCGAGGCCTTCAACGCCCTGCACCGGCTTGAGCTTTCCTGCCGCGCGCAGATCGCCGCCATGTCCTGCAACACGCCGCTGCATCAGGTGCCGCAGCCGGTCCTGGATGCGACCTACCAGAACTACCAGCCCAATGTGCGGCGCCCTTACGGCGTGATGGAATGGCCGGCCCTGCTGCGGATGCTGGACCGGCTCGACCCGAGCTACGCGGACTAAGCGTGTGATCGGCGTGGAACCGGGGCGGGCGCCCCGGATCCGCGGCCACTGGATGGCGTTACTCCACCGCCGCGCCGGACCGGCGCACGACCTCCGCCCAGCGGTTGATCTCGGCGTCGATGAAGGCGCCGAATTCCCGGGGCGTGTTGCCGACGGGATCGGCGCCCTGGTCCACCATCTGCTTCTCGATATCGGGGCGGCGCAGGATGGCAGCCGCGTCCGCCGAGATCTTCGACACGATCTCCGGCGGCGTGCCGGCCGGCGCGACCATGCCGAACCAGGAGGAGGCGTCGAAGCCGGGGAAGCCGGATTCCGCCATGGCAGGCACATCCGGCGCGGAGCGCGAGCGCTGCAGGCTGGACACGGCCATGGGCCGGAGCTTGCCCCCGCGGATCTGCTCAATAACCGAGGGGATCGTCGCGAACATGAAGTCGAGGCGCCGGCTGAGCAGGTCGTTCAGCGCGACCGCGCCGCGATAGGGGACATGGGTGGTCTGGATGCCCGCCATCTGGTCCATCAGCGCGCCCGACAGATGCGAGGACGTGCCCACGCCGGTGGAGCCATAGGAGAGCTGGCCGGGCCTCTGCTTCGCGAGCGCGACCAGCTCTGCCACGTTGCGCGCGGGGAAGTCGGGCGCGACGACAAGGATGTTCGGCACGCCGGCCAGCAGGGTGACCGGTGCGAGATCGCGCCGCGTGTCATAGGGGATGTTGCGGTAGAGCGACTGGTTGACCGCGAGCGGGCCGACGGAACCGACGAGCAGCGTGTAGCCATCCGGCGTGGAGCGGACGACGTATTCGGTGCCGATATTGCCGCCGGCGCCCGGGCGGTTCTCGATCACCACCGGCTGCCCCCAGCGCTCCGACAGGAGATTGCCGACGAGGCGCGCGATGATGTCCGTGGTGCCGCCGGCCGTGAAGGAGACGATGATGCGCACGGGGCGCTCGGGCCAGGTGGCCGCGCGCAGGGGGCGCGCAAGGGCGAGGGCGGGCGAGGCGAGCATCAGGCTGCGGCGCGTGGTCATCATGTTTCC
>DATCMG010000203.1:0-3189 GCA_036563555.1 Roseomonas sp.
ACCTGACTCGCCTTGTCCATGAGCTGTCCAACCCAACGCGCCCGGTGCTCGGTGTGCTTTCATCGCTGCCGCTGAACGGCGATCCGCGCGCGATGATGATGCGCGTGCCCGGCGCCGGGCAGCCGTTCCAGGTGATGACGCAGCTCCGCCAATTCTTCACCGTGAAGGACATCGCGGCGGATGCGCAGGCCATTCCCTCCGACGTGCAGGTGCTGATGGTCGCGCATGCGCAGAACCTGCCGGAGACGACCCTCTACGCCATCGACCAGTTCGTCATGCGCGGCGGCAAGCTGTTCGCCCTGACCGACCCGCATAGCGAGAGCCAGGCTGCCCGTCCCGACCCGAGCGGCCGCCCGGCGCCCTCCACCGCCTCGAATCTCGACCGCCTCCTCAACGCCTGGGGCATCGAGGCTCCGGTGGACAAGGTGGTCGTGGACCAGCGCGGCGCCTGGCGCGTGCGCTCCGGCCCGAATGACCGGGTGCAGGGCGTGGACTATCTCGCCTGGTTCAGCGCCCAGGGTGACAGCCTGAACCGCACGGATGTGGCGACCGCGGAGCTGTCCCAGGTCACCGTCGCCAGTGCCGGCGAGGTCCGGAAGCGCGAGGGCGCCGCGATCGAGTTGACGCCGCTCATCACCTCCTCCCCGCAATCCGCGCTGATCGACGCGGCCCGCGTGCAACAGGCACCGGATCCCGCCCGCATCCTGGCCGAGTTCAAGCCCGACGATCAGCGCCATGTCCTGCTCGCTCGTGTGCGCGGCGCGCTGAACACCGCGTTCCCAGACGGCCCGCCCGCCCTGCCGGAGGGGACTGAGCGCGCCGCCGACATGCCCGCCCACATGGCCGCCACTAACGGCCCGGCCAATCTCGTCATCGGCAATGACACGGATATTCTGGAAGACCGCTTTTGGGTCCGCGTGCAGGACTTCTTCGGCCAGCAGGTCGCCACCCCCACCAGCGACAACGGCGCCCTGATGACGAACCTCGCCGACACGCTGGCCGGCGGCGACTCCCTCATCTCGCTCCGCTCCCGCGGCGAGAGCCTGCGCCCCTTCACCCTGGTGGATTCGATGCGTGCCGATGCCGAGGCCCGCTACCGCCAGACCGAGCGCGGCCTGACCGAGCGCCTCCAGGCCACCGAGCGCCGCCTGCGTGAGCTGCGCCAGGGGCCCGGCGGCAATGCGCAAGCCCAGACCGTCATCACCCCCGAGCAGCGCGCCGAGATCGACGCGGCCCGCGCCGAGATCGTCCGCACCCGCCAGCAGCTCCGCGGCGTGCAGCGCGAGCTCCGCCAAGGTATCGAGGGGCTGGAGACCTGGCTCCGCATCCTCAACATCGCGCTCGTTCCCGCGCTGATCACGGTTTTCGCCATCGGGCTCGCCGTGCTCCGCGCCCGGCGCCGCGCGGCGGCCAGGGGCTGATGCGATGCCGTTGAACCGACGCCACCTCTTCGCCCTGGGCGCCGCCGCCGCCATCGTCGCGGGCGCAGCCATCCTTCTCGTCCCCGGCGAGGACGCCCCGCCGCCACCTTCCGAATCCCCCCTTGCCTTCCCGGCCCTGGCCGGCCGGCTCCAGGCCGCCCAGCGCATCGAGATCCGCCAAGGCCCGCAGAGCCTGACCGTCCAGCGCGGCCCCGGGGATGTCTGGACCCTGCCGCAGAAGGGCAATTATCCCGCGCGCGGCGAACGGGTGCGCGAGCTTCTCGTCGGCCTGACCGAGCTGCGCCTGGCCGAGCGCCGCACCGCCGATCCCGAATCCCTCTCCCGTCTCGGGCTGGACGATCCGGGCCCGAACTCCACCGCCGTGCTGCTGCGCGTGCTGGACGGCGCCGGCACACCACTCGCGGAAATGATTGTCGGCCGCCGCCGGACCCGTACCCAGGGCGGCGTGCCGGAGAGCGCCTATGTCCGCCGCCCCGGCGAGAACCAATCCTACCTCGCCGAGGGTCGCATCCCCGTCGATGCCGATCCTCAGCTCTGGATCGAACGCGAGATTGCCAATCTTCCGGAGGAGCGCGTCCGCCGCGTCATCGCCGTGCGCGACGGCCGGACGGTGGAGCTGCTGCGTGATGAAGGCCCCGATGGCCGCCTTCGCATTGTCCTCCCCGGCGACGCGCCGCCTGCCGACGAGGTCTCGCTCGATGAGGTCGGCCGCGCGCTGGAGGGCCTGACCCTGCTCGATGTCCGCCCCGAAGCGCAGGCCCCCGGCCAACCTGCCGGCGAGGGTCGCTTCATCCTCACCGACAACCTCATCGTCACCGCCCGAATGCGCCAGGATGACGGCGCCGTCTGGATGACCATCGACGCAACCGGGGATGAGGAGGCCGCGCGCCTCAATGCCCGCTGGCGCGGCTGGGCCTATCAGGTCGGCACCTGGAAGCTGCCCGCCTTCGCGCCGAGCATCGAGACGCTGCGGAAGCGAGAGGGTTGAGCGGGCGCGAATATCCCGGCCGTCCCTGGGTCGGGATCGGCTGCCTCGCCTTCCGGGGCGACGATGTCCTGCTGGTCCGCCGCTCCCGCCCGCCGCGCCAGGGCGAATGGACCGTGCCTGGCGGCGCCCAGAGCCTCGGCGAATTGGCCGAGGACTGCGCCCGCCGCGAATTGCGCGAGGAGACAGGGGTGGAAGTCGGCCCCCTGGCGCTCGTCGCCTGCGTGGACATCCTCCACCGCGACGAGGCCGGCGCCGTGCGGTTCCACTACACGATCGTGGATTATGCCGGCCGCTGGATCTCCGGGGAGCCCATCGCCGGCGACGATGCGAGCGAGGCCCGCTTCTTCGCACCGGAGGAACTGCCCGCGCTCCAACTCTGGGGGGAGACGGAGCGGGTCATCGAGGAGGCGCGAAAGCGCCTCCCCTGATCAGGCATCAATACCAGATCCGCTCTTTCTGCATGCTGGCGTAGAGCGGCGCGACGAACTCGCCATAGCCGTTGAACAGGCGCGTCGGCACGCGCTCGTTCGATCCCAGCAGCCGCTCGCTCGCCTGGCTCCAGCGGGGATGCGCGACCTCGGGATTCACATTCGCCCAGAAGCCGTACTCGCTCGCCTGCAGCTTCTCCCAGTAGCCGACGGGGCGCTCGGCCTGGAAGGTGACCCGCACGAAGGACTTGCTGCCCTTAAAACCGTATTTCCAGGGATACAGCACGCGAAGCGGCGCGCCGTTCTGCGGCGGCAGGGGCTTGCCGTACAT
>DATCMG010000204.1:0-2034 GCA_036563555.1 Roseomonas sp.
GGCAGGTGGCGCGGCTCTACTGGCGGCACACCATCTTCGGGCTGGCCTTCGGCGTCGCGGCCTTCCTCGTCTCGCCCTATCTGGCGGCCTGGATGTCGCCCGTCGTGCTCGGCCTCGCTCTGGCGATTCCGCTGGCAACATGGACGGCGCGGCGTGGTGCCGGCCAGGCGCTGCGGCGGGCCGGGCTGCTGCTGATTCCGGAGGAGCGCGACCCGCCGAAAATCCTGCGCCGGACCCTGGTGCTGCGCGCGGAATGGGAAGCCCTGGCGCCGGAGGCCGAGGCCGTAGCGCGGCTGCGCGCCGACCCCGCGCTGCTGGCCGCGCATCGCGCGATGCTGCCGCCATCCGCGCCGCGCAGGCCGGATGCGCTGGAACCGAATCTCGTCATGGGTCTCGCCCGCGTCGCGGCCAGCACCTCGGCACTGGAGGCGCTGGCCGCGCTCTCGCGCGCGGAGAAGGCAGCGCTGCTCGCGGATGCCGAGGGGTTGGATGCGCTGTTGGCGCTGCCGGAGCGATGAGCGCGCCGCTGATCCTGACCTTGGGCTTTGATGCGGAGAGCTTCGCGCGGCTGGACGCTCTCCGGCAGGCGTATTTCCCACCCGAGCGGAACCAAATTCCGGCGCATCTGACCCTGTTCCACGCCCTGCCCGGCGCGGCGCGGGAAGAGATCGAGGATAATCTCCGCACGGCCTGTGCGGCGACGGCCCCGATGGCGCTGCGGGTCACGGGGCTGCGCTCGCTCGGGCGCGGCGTGGCGCTGGAGATCGCCGCGCCGGAACTGGTCGCGTTGCGCCGCGTGCTGGCACGGCACTGGGATGAGTGGCTGACGCCGCAGGACGGCCAGGGTTGGCGCCCTCATGTAACCATTCAGAACAAGGTGGCGCCCGAGGAGGCGCGGGCGCTGCTCGCCTCCCTGGAGGCCGGGTTCGTCCCCTGGGAGGCGCGCGGGGAGGGACTGCTGCTCTGGCATTATCGCGGCGGCCCCTGGGAGGCCGCCGCGAAGATCCCCTTCGCGGGCTGAGCCGTCCCTCAGTGCCTGGCAGCGGCGCGCGGGCGGCGCGGCTGGGCGGAGACCTGGGCCCGTGCCGCGGCCGCGGCGCGCCGGCGCACCATCTCGTTGCGGCTGACCGGCGCCCCCTGGCGGTTAAAATCCGAGGAGGGCGCCTGGCCGGCGGACCAGCCGGGCCGGGAGATCGCGCCGGTGGCACCGCCGATCTGGCCCGTGCCCTGGGCGAGGGCCGGAAGGGCCGCCAGAAGACCGCCGAGCGTGAGCAGCGAGATGGCGAGGCGAGGGGTCATGTCGGGGTCCGGACGGGTGACAGGCGCCAATAGATCCTGCATCGCAACATCTTGCGCAAGCACCCGTCCCGGCCCTGTCAAACGCTCGCCAGCAGCCCGGCCAGGAGTTTCGCGCGCGGCACGAGGCTGTCTTCGCGGATATACTCGCCGAGGGTGTGGTAGCCGGCGCCGAGCACGCCCAGCCCGTCCAGGGTGGGGATGCCCATCGCACCGGTGAAGTTGCCGTCCGAGCCGCCGCCGGCGCTCTCATGCCCCATGGAGAAACCCATGCGGCCCGCCAGCACGCGGGCCTGGGTATAGAGATCCATCACCGCTGCGTCGGGCTCCCAGACCGGGCGGGTGACACCGCGACGGACCTCGAGCGAGACATCGGGCGCGGAGGGGGTGAGGGCGAGCATCCGCTCCACCGCCTCGTCCAGGTCGGACTGGCGCTTGGCCATGCTCAGCGCCTCGGCGTCGCAATGGGTGGCGACGCAGTTCACCCACTGGCCGCCATGGATGACGCCGACGGAATAGGTGGCGGCTTCGGTGGTCAGCGCCTCGATGGCCAGGATCTGGCGGCACATCTCCCGGATCGCGGAGCGGCCATCCGAGAGCTTGGCGCCGGCATGGCTCGGGCGGCCGGTGGTGCGGAGGTTGAAGCGGGCGATGGCGTAGCGCCCTGTTACCACCCCGCCCATGGCGGAATCCCCCTCCGGCCTGCCGGGCTCGGGCACCAGCACCACGGCGTGGCGG
>DATCMG010000208.1:0-3610 GCA_036563555.1 Roseomonas sp.
CGCGTCACGAAGGCGGCCGGCGTCGCGCCCGGCATCATCCAGATGCTGTAACGCCCGCCCGCCTCAAGCCCGGAGAGGGGGAAGGCGGCGGTGCGGCGCGTGCCGCAACTGGCGACAAGGCTGGCACTGGCCGGGTTTACGCCTCGCGTCTTGGAGGCGCCGGGTGCGACATCGGAGAAGATGCTTGCCCCGCCATCCAGCGACAGGCCGCCGGCCGGGCAATCCGGTGCCGCATTATAGAAGGCCAGCCGCGCGCGAGACTGGTTGCCGTCACCGCCATCCTGCACGGTCTGCGCGGTGATGGCGCCGCCGGGCGCGGCCGTCACCAGCACCGTGACGAAGGTGCCGGGATTCGCGCGCAGCGAGGCACGGGCAGTCGCCTGCCCCGCTCGGACCTCGACCGCCAAGGCGCGATTCGCGACGCTCTCCACCGTACGATAGGCCGTAACGCGGGCCATGGGGGCTGTGCCGAGCGTCTCGGCTGGTAGGAAATCCGGCCGGATCGCCAGATCGCTGCCCGTCGCATTGACGAAGCGCACAAAGGCGGAACCCGGCGGCGGCTGCGGGCCGTAAAGCTCGGGCTGCTGCGCCGCGGCGGGAGCCAGCGGCGCGGCGAGGAGGGCAAGGGCGAAAAGGGCGCGCCGGGCGCTGCGGACGGGCATACGCATCAGGCGCCCACCAGCCCGCGGAGCTCGGACAGGAAGCTGGCTGCCGGCATCGCATTGCCGCGCCAGATATCGGCGCGGTCCGGAGTCGCCTCCATGTCCATTTCGTGCAGGTTCCAAACAAGAAGAGCGGGTTTGCTCTGGCGGAAGCTGTCGCCGCCGAGATAGTTCAGCATGGTGCGGTAGGGTCCGTTTCCGTGAACTTGCCAATGAAGGGCGACGGGACGCTCCAGCGCGTAGGAAAGCGCACGGGAGAAGCCGTAGCGCGGGTGCATGAAGCTGTTCCCCACCACCGTCGTGTCGGTCTTCTCGTCATCGAGCAGGGAAGCCCCCGCATCGGCCTCCGGCCGCACCGGGAAGTCCTGCGGCGGAAATTTCTGGCGCTCGGCTACCGGAAGCTGGGCCGCGAGGTCCGAGACATGCGTCGCCCGGCTGGGCGGGCCGAGTTGGGCGCCAGGACCGGGTGCGGGCGGCAGGCGAAAGCGCTCCCGGATGGCACGGGCCGCTTCCCCGGCTGCCAGCTCAGCGCCGTAGGACATCCAATGCGTGTCCGCCTTGAAGAAGAGCGGCATGCCGGGCTGTGCCGAGCGCTGGCGCGTGAAGGGCGTGTAGAGATCCGGCGCCAGCACATTCATCGCGGCGAATTCCTGCCGCGCCTGGTTCAGCCGCTGGTCCGTGCTCGGGGCGATCCGCATCCCGTCGGGCAGCATGTCGCGGAATATCCGCGCGCGGGATGGGGCGAGCGCAACCACCGTCTCGATCCTCGCGCTGCGGAAGATGCTGATCGCTTCCTTGAGGAGGCCGGTGACGCGCTTGACGCGCTGCGGGTCCACAACCCCCATCGCGTCGCCTTGCGCGAAAAGCCATCCATCCCTGCCGATCACCACGCCATTGACGGCAGTCGCGGCCCGGGCCGGGCGGACGGGCAGGGTGGCTAAGGCGGCGGCCCCGCCAAGGAGCAGACGGCGGGACAGGGCGGGTAGCTGGAGCGACATCGGCGTCCTCGCATTTTGGGCGCGGAGATTGCTTTTCGCGACGCTCGGCCCAACTCTCTCTTACGTGATGCGGCCCCGGGCAGGCAAGCAGATGGCGGTCTCTCGGCTCGCCGGATCAGCCGCGCGCAATTGCCTCCAGCCCTGCGGCCTCCAGCACCGGGGCCAGCTCGGCAGAGGAGAGAAAACGGATCAGCCGCGCCGCGCCGTCCGGTTGTGCGGCTTCCCGGAACAGGCCCGCGGAGAAGGTCGCCACCGTCTCGATCTCGCGGGGCAGCCGGCCGATCACCTCGATTCCCGGCACGGCCAGCAATTCGCTGACCTGCTGCACGGCCAGGGCTGCTTCGCCGCTCGCCGCCAGGGCGGCGGTGAAGCCGGCCGGGATGATCCGGGCTTTCGCGTTCACCGCATCCGCGATTCCCAGCTGCTCGATCAAGGCCGCGAAGGCGATGCCGCTGGCGCCGCTGCGCGAATAGGCGATGGAGGGGGCGGCGAGCAGTGCCGTGCGGAAAGCCTCGACCGTGCCGATCTCGGGATGCGGCGCGCCGGCCCTCACGGCAACGCCGATATGAGACCGCACGAGGTCCACCCGGCTGGCGGGGTCGAGCACCCCTTCCTTGCCAAGCTCCGTCACGCCCTCGGCGGTGAGGATGGCGAGATCGGCCCGCTCCCCACCACGGATACGGGCGAGCAGCGCTTGGGTCGGGGCGAAATCCGCCTCGACCGGCAGGCCCGCCGCCGCCTCGCAGCGCCCGACGACCCCGCGTAGCGCACCCGCGACGGCAAGGGTGGAGAGAACCCGCAGCGGCGCCGCGCCGCTCAAGCCTTCGCCTCCAGCCCCGACAACTCGGCCACCAATGCGCCGAGGGAGGAGGAATCCAGCCCGCCCCGCCCGCTGTTCACCAGCGCCTCCATCATCTGCGCCGCCATGGCCGTGGCTGGCGCGAAGACGCCGTGGTCGCGCATGGCGGCCAGGGAGAGGCGCGTATCCTTGCGCATCAGCTCCGCCCGGAAGCCCGGCTGGAACGTGCCCTCGATGATTCGCTTCGCATGGTTCTCCATCACGAAGGACCGGGCCGAGCCGCCGAGTAGCGCCTGGCGCATGGCCATCGGATCCAGCCCCGCCTTGCGCCCCAGTGCCAGTGCTTCTGCCACGGCCTGCATGGTGGCCGCGACCATCAGCTGGTTGGCAGATTTGCAGACCTGCCCCGCACCGGGCGGGCCGAGATGCGTCAGCGTCTTGCCCACGGCCTCCAGGAAGGGGCGCGCGGCCTCGAAGGCTGCAGGATCGCCGCCGATCATGCAGGTCAGCGTCCCGTCCCGCGCCCCACCCGGCCCGCCGCTGACGGGGCTGTCGAGCAGATACACGCCGCGCTCCTCCAGAAGGCGGCGCGCGAAACCGGCGGCGGGGGCGGCGGCGATGGTGCTGAAGTCGATCACCACCGTGCCCGGCGCGACACCCTGCGCCACCCCGTCCGGCCCGAACAGCACCGCCTCGACATCCGGCGTATCGGGAAGGCAGAGCCCGACACAGACGGCGCCGCGCGCGGCCTCGGCGGGCGTCGCGGCCCAGCCGGCCCCCGCCGCCTCCAGCGCCTCGGCCTTGCCCCGGCTGCGGTTGTGCACGGCGAGGGTGAAGCCCGCCTTCGCGATGTTGGCCGCCATCGCGGCCCCCATCACCCCAAGCCCGAGAAAGGCGACGCGCGCCGGCGGCGAGATGGTGTCCAAGGCGTTCAGGTCCTCTTGAGTGCGGCGCGGATCGAATCCAGCAGCGTGTCCATGGAGCGCTGGAAGGCCGGGCCATCCGCATAGCCATCGGCCTCGCCCACCCGCTCCATGAAGCGGTTCCAGGTCGGGGTCTGCATGCCCTGCCGGAAGCGGTCATGCAGATAGGTCACCATTTCATCCGTCATGCCGGCCGGGCCGACCCAGCCCTTCATGTTGTCCGCCACG
>DATCMG010000486.1:0-4348 GCA_036563555.1 Roseomonas sp.
CCTTCGGCATGCGCGTGCTCGCCTACGATCCCTACCTGCCCGGGGACGGTCTACCAGGGCCCGGCGAGCGTGTTGCGACCCTGGCCGACCTTCTCCCTCATTCCGAGGTCCTCTCGCTCCACTGCCCGTTGGAGCCCGAGACCCGGGGCTTGATCGGCGCGGCCGAGCTGGCCCTGCTGCCCAAGGGTGCGATCCTCGTCCACACGGCCCGCGGCGGCATCGTGGACCAGGACGCGCTGCTGGCCGCACTCGATGCTGGCCAGCTGAGCTGGGCGGGGGTGGACGTTTTCGCCAATGAGCCGCTGGAGGCCGACAGCCCCTTCCGCACCCACCCGCGCGTGGTGCCGACGCCGCACCTGGCCGCCAACACGCCCCGCGGCGCGACCGGCATGGCCTGCGGCGCGGCGGAGAGCATCATCGCGGTCCTGGCCGGGCGCCTGCCCGCGCTGGAAGGCGCGGTGGTCGTCCCCGGCGGCCTGCCCACCGACCTCGTGCAGGCGGTCTGACAAGGCAGAGGACCTGGCCATGATCCCGCGCATCCCCGAGGCGCCGCCGCCGGAGGCGCTCACCCGTGCCTTCCTGGAAGCGCTTCTGGAGGCCGGGTTCACGGGCGAGACCGCCTCGGGCGACGCGGACCGCATGGTCTTCGCGACCGACAACTCGATCTACCGCGTCCCGCCCCAGGCCGTGCTCTTCCCGCGGGACACGGCGGACGTGGCCCTGACCATGCGCCTGCTGGCCGAGGAGCGGTTCCACAGGGTGGTCCTGGCGCCCCGGGGCGGCGGCACGGGCACGAACGGGCAGTCGCTGACGGCCGGGATCGTGCTCGATCTGTCACGGTACATGAACCGCATCCTGGAGATCGATCCGGCGGGACGGCGCGTGCGCGTGCAGGCGGGCGTGGTGAAGGATCAGCTCAACGCGGCGCTGGCGCTCCACGGGATGTTCTTCGCGCCGGAGCTGTCCACCTCCAACCGCGCCACCATCGGCGGGATGATCTCGACCGACGCCTCGGGGCAGGGATCGTGCCTCTACGGCAAGACGCAGAACCACGTCCTCGAACTCAACACCGTCCTGACCGACGGGACAGTGTGGGAGTCCCGGCCGTTGGAGAACCATGCCCTTCGTGGCGTGCAGCGCCGGACCGACCTGGTGGGCGCCATCCATCGGGCGGTCGACACCATTCAGCGGGAGCACGCCGCCGAGATCGAGGCGGGCTTCCCCAAGCTGAACCGATGCCTCACCGGCTATGACCTAGCGCATATCCGTGACCGCCAGGGCCACTTCGACCTAAACAGCGTGCTTTGCGGCGCGGAGGGCACGCTCGGCGTGGTCGCGGAGGCCACGCTCAACATCCTGCCCATCCCGAAGCACGTGGCGCTGTTGAACCTGCGCTACGGCAGCTTCGATGCGGCGCTGCGTGACGCGGGAGCGCTGATGGCCTTCGGGGCCGCCTCGATCGAGACCGTCGACAGCAAGGTCCTCGCCCTCGCGCAGAACGACATCGTCTGGGAGAGCGTGCGCGCCTACTTCCCCGAGAACGGTGAGCGGCCAACCCGCGGCGTGCTGCTTGTGGAGTTCGTGGGCGGGACGGAGGCGGCGGTGGAGGCCCCGCTCGGGCGGCTGACCGCGATGCTGGAGGCGGAGGGCTTCGCCGGACGGCGCCTCGGCTACACGGTCGCGCGCGGCGAGGCCGCGGTGGGCGGCATCTGGGACATGCGCAAGCGCGCTGTTGGGCTGCTGGGCAACATGGCCGGCGAGCGGCGTCCCATCCCCTTCGTCGAGGATACAGCGGTGCCGCCGGAGCGGCTCGCGGACTACATCGCCGAGGTCCGGGACCTGCTGGACGCGCATGGGCTGGATTACGGCATGTTCGGCCATGTGGATGCGGGCGTGCTGCATGTCCGACCGGCCATGGACATGAAGGACCCGGCGCAGGAATTCCTAATCCGGGCGGTGTCGGACGAGGTGGCGGCTCTGACGCAGCGCTATGGCGGCCTGCTCTGGGGCGAGCACGGCAAGGGCGTGCGCTCGGAATACTCCCCGCGCTTCTTCGGGTCGCTCTATCCGCTGGTGCAGGCCGTGAAGGGTGTGTTCGACCCGCGCAATCAGCTCAACCCCGGCAAGATCGCCACGCCTCCGGAAGGCGGCGCCCTGCTGCGGGTCGACGGCGTACCGACCCGCGGCGCGGCTGACCGCGTGATCCCGGAGGCCGTGCGGGCGCCCTATGACACGGCGATGCACTGCAACGGCAACGGCGCCTGCTTCGACTGGGACACGGATGCCGCGATGTGCCCCTCCTGGAAGGGCATGCGGGAGCGGCGGCACTCGCCCAAGGGCCGGGCGATGCTGGTGCGAGAATGGCTGCGCCGGCTCTCCGAGGCGGGAGTGGACCCAGTGGCCGAGGCGAGGGCGCTGCGCGCCGCCTCACCGCTGCGTGGCCTGGGCGGGCGTGCCCGGAACAGCTGGGCACGGCGGCGTGGTGAGGCCGATTTCTCCCACCAAGTGAAGGAGGCGATGGATGGCTGCCTCGCCTGCAAATCCTGCACGGGCGGCTGCCCGATCAAAGTGGACGTCCCGGGCTTCCGGGCGAAGTTCCTGGAACTCTATCACAGCCGATACCTGCGGCCGCTGAAGGACCACGTGGTCGCGACGGTGGAGCGCAGCCTGCCACATGCCGCGCGCTTCCCCCGGCTCTACAACCGGGTGGTCGGCAGCGCCCCGGGGCCGTGCGGCGCTGCGCGCCATTGGGCTCGTGGACAGCCCGCCCGTCTCCGGCATCGACCTGAACGCGGAGCTCTCAGCCCGCGGCCTTGGCTTCGCGACGCCGGAGGCGCTGGGCGCGCTCGATGCAGATGAGCGCGCGCTCTCGGTGATCATGGTGCAAGACGCCTTCACCAGCTTCAACGAGACGCGGCTGGTGCTTGACGTGCTGGATCTCATGACGGCGCTAGGCACGCGGCCCTGGCTCGCCCCGTTCCTGCCCAATGGCAAGCCGCTGCATGTGCACGGCTTCCTCGGGGCCTTCGGCCGCGCGGCGGCGCGCAACGCGGCCATGCTGCGCGAGCTGGCGGATACCGGCATCTCCCTCGTCGGGATCGACCCCTCGATGACGCTTACCTATCGCGGGGAGTACCGCGAAGCCGGCGTGGATGCCCCGCGCGTGCTGCTGCTGCAGGAATGGCTGGTGCAGCGGCCGGGCGACGCGCCGCAGGCGCAGGGAAACTTTCGCCTTCTGCCCCACTGCACCGAGCGCACCAATGCGGCGGCCTCGCCCCGTGAATGGCGCGCCGCCTTCGCCCGCCATGGCCTAACGCTGGAGATCCCGGCGGCCGGCTGCTGTGGCATGGCGGGCACCTACGGGCATGAAGCCGAGCATCGCGCCCTGTCGGAGCGCCTCTTCCGCCTGAGCTGGGCAGCGCATGTCGCGGACCCGGGGCCGGAGCTGCTGGCGACCGGCTATTCCTGCCGGTCCCAGGTCAAGCGATTAGATCACATCGCGCTGCGCCACCCGGCACAGGCTCTGCTCGCCGCGATCCAGGCGGGAGAGCGGGACGACCAGCGGCCCTGCCGCAAGCCGCCTGAGGCGGCTCAACACACGGAGGAAACAAAGAATGCCGCGTGACACGTTCCTGGGGCGCCGCACCCTTTTTGCTGTGGGAGGTGCCCTCGCAGTCTCGCCGCTCGCTCGTCCGGCCCTGGCGCAATCCGCCTGGCCGGCCGGGCGCCCGATCGAGATTGTGGTGGGCTTCGCGCCTGGCGGCGGTACGGATGTCATGATCCGTGCCCTGGCCGTCTTCCTTGCCGCGGAGCTTCCTGGCTCCAACTTCGTGGTCAGCAACCGCCCCGGGGCAGGCGGCGAGACGGCCTATGTGGCCCTGCAGGGCGCGCGTCCTGATGGCTTCACGATCGGCAGCCTGAACACCCCGGGCTACCTCTCCGTCCCAATCGAGCGCCGCGTGCGCTACGATCGGACGAAAATCCGCGCCATCGCCCGCCTCGTCGACGACCCGACGGCCTTCGTCGTACATCGGGACTCCCCCTACAAAACCCTGGCCGACCTGGTGGCGGACGCGAAGCGGCGCCCGGGCCAGATCAGCGTCGGCTCCTCAGGCGTCGGCACGGACGACCACCTCGGCCTGACACTGTTCCAGGCTGCGACCGGCACGGAGTTCATCCATGCACCCTATGCTGGGGCGGGGCTGGTGAAGAACGCCGTGCTGGCGCGCCACATCGACGTGGCCGGTCTGAACCTCGGCGAGATCGGGATGCTTGGCCAGGACAATCCCGCGCTTCGGCCGCTCGCTGGCATGGGGGCGCACCGTTGGGAACTGATGCCCGACGTCCC
>DATCMG010000214.1:0-2417 GCA_036563555.1 Roseomonas sp.
GCCCAGGGCCGCATGGTCGCGATCGCCATGACCTATGAGCTGCTGCATGACGGCCCCGGCCAGCTCGTGGCGCTCGACAAGATGCTCGGCCGCTTCGCCCGCGCCCTGGCCGCCCGCGACATGGCCGAGGGCAATGCCGCCCAGGTAAAAGCCGATCTCGCCCCCATCGAGGTGCCGGCCGACATCGCCGTGAAGATCGGGCTGGTGGTGAACGAGCTGGCGACCAACGCCCTGAAATACGCCTTCATCGGCCGGGGGCCCGGCACGGTGAGCATCGTGCTGCGCCCGGCCGGCGCCGATGGCTTCACCCTGCAGGTGTCCGATGACGGCGCGGGCATGTCCCCCGAGCCCCGCCGCGGCTTCGGCATGACGGTGGTGGACAGCCTCCTCCGCGGCATTGATGCGCGCTCCGAGCAGCTTCCCGGCCCCGGCACGGGCTTCCTCATCACCTGGCACCCGCGCGTTCCCCCAACCCCGGAAGAGTGACCCCCAGCCGCCGGCAGCCGCCACACCCCGCCCGGTGCCGGAAGGCCGCGCCGCTCCCCCAATCCCAACGGCAGCGCGATCCTCCCCGCTTGCCTGTCACGGCCCGAGTGGGATCCCCGTCACCCCCCGCGACAGGCTAGGCTGGCCCCTCGCGAAAGGACCGCAGCCATGGATGAGGAAGACGACGGCAAGCTGACGAAGCTGCCCCGCGGCAAGATTTACATGACCCCGGCCGGGGAGGCCGCGCTCCGGGCGGAATACGACGCCGCCAAGGCCGAGAGGCACCGCGTCGTCGAAATCGTCTCCTGGGCCGCCGGCAATGGCGACCGCAGCGAGAACGCGGACTACAAGGAGGGCAAGCGGCGCCTGCGCGAGATCGACCGGCGCCTGCGCTACCTCGGCCAACGCCTGGACCAGGCCGAGGTGGTCGACCCGGCCGCCCAGGCCCAGCGCGACCGCGTCTTCTTCGGTGCCACTGTCACCTACCTGAACGAGCGGGACCAGGAGGTCACCGTCACCATCGTCGGCATGGACGAGGCGAACATGGCGGCGGGAAAGATCAGCATCGCCTCCCCCATGGCGCTCGCCCTGCTGAAGGCGAGGGTGGGCGACGAGGTCACCGTCCGCACCCCGGCCGGCCCGAGTTCCGTCGAGATCACCGCGATCCGCTACCCCGATCCTGCCGCGCCGCCCGCCCAGGGCGCGCTCCGGACCTGACCTGCCTTCGTGGGTGCTGCACGAACCGCCGGGTTCGGCCCTGGCCGGACAGTGGGCGTATCAGGTGGCCTGCCAATCGAAGGCCAGGGTCTCCCGATGCCCGAAGCGCTGGATGTGTTCGGCGACCACGGCCTGGAAGCGATCCATATCCGCTTCATCCGCCCCGGTCAGTTCGACCAGGAGCTGATCGGCGGAGGCGGTAAGCTGGCAGCGACCCGCGGGAAGGACAATGGACGCCTCCGTGGGGGTGAACTCGACGGGGAACTTGTGACCCCAGTGCTTGGCGAGCTGCTGAAGGTAGCGGCTGGCATGGGCGGTCCGCACAGTGGCTTCTGATCTCTTCATGAGCGCGAAATTGACATCCCGGCCGCTCAATTGCAAATCATTCGCATCCATACGCACCACCTCGTCGATGCCGACGCTGGAGACCGGGCCAGTTCCACGCGCCCCGGCACCTGCAACGATGCCCTTCACCGCAGCGGAAAGGCGCTCGCCCCGCAGGACAGGGCGCCTGCCGCGCCCAGCCCATATCAGGTCAAAGGCCGCCCCTCGGCCTTCGGGAATGGCACGATATTTCCACCGGCCTGCCCTGTGGCGCTCAAACAAGCCTCGATCGCGGCCGCCAACTCCGCCTGCCCGAAAGGCTTGCCAAGCAGCGGCAATCCCGACGCCGCCATCTCCGCCCGCTCGACATAGCCGGTACCGAGCAGCACCGGCAGCCCGGGCCACAGCCGGCGCACCTCGGCGGCAAGCTGGATCCCTGTCATGCCGGGCATGGCCTGGTCCGTGACGATCAGGTCCACCTTGGCACCAGCCCGCAGGATCTCCAGCGCCTGCCGGCCCGACGCCGCCTCGACGACCGCATGCCCGAGATCCTCCAGCATGGATGCCGCGCTCGCCAGCACAAGCGGATCGTCGTCCACCATCAGCACGGTGTGGCGGCCAGGGGATTCGAGCCGCAGATCGGCCATTTCAACGCCGGGGCGTGCCGTGGGCGTGGCCTCCGCCTCCGCCCGCGGCAGCCACAACTCGGCCGTCGTGCCATCGCCCTTGCGGCTGCGCAGCACGAGCCGGCCGCCGGACTGCTCCGCGAGGCCATACACCATGGACAGGCCCAGCCCGGTGCCCTTGCCGATGCCTTTGGTGGTGAAGAACGGCTCGACGCAGCGCGCCAGCGTCGCCTCGTCCATACCCTCGCCCGTGTCGGTGACGCC
>DATCMG010000221.1:0-1717 GCA_036563555.1 Roseomonas sp.
GCGTGCATGAGGACGTGAACGAGGAGTGGATGGCCGACCGCGGCCGCTTCTCCATCGATGCATTGAAGAGGCGCCGGCTGGACCGCCCCTGGGTGCGCCAGGACGGCAAGCTGCGCCAGGCAAGCTGGCCGGAGGCCTTCCAGGCGATTGCGTCCAGGCTGAAGGGCATCCCGGGCGACCGGATCGGCGCCGTGGCCGGCGGGCTGGCCGATGCGGAAAGCATCGTCGCGCTGAAGGACCTGATGGCGGCGTTGGGGTCTTCCAACCTCGATTGCCGTGAGGACGGTGCGGCGCTGGATGCTTCGGAGCGCGCCTTCTACCTGTTCAACACCAGCATCGCCGGGATCGACCGGGCGGATGCGCTGCTGGTCATTGGCAGCAACCCGCGCGTCGAGGCGCCGGTGCTGAACTCGCGCATCCGGCGGCGGGTGATGAACGGCCACATGCCGGTGGGCGTGATCGGCCCGGCGGCCGACCTCACCTATCCCACGCGTCATCTCGGCCAGGGTCCGGACGCTCTGCGGGGCGTGTTGGACGGTGCCTTCGGCGAGGTGCTGCGGAATGCCAAGCGGCCGATGATCCTGCTCGGGCGCGGCGCCCTGGCGCGGCCGGATGGTGCGGCCGTGCTGGCGGCGGCCTGGTCGCTCGCGCAGTCGCTGAACGCTGTCACGGCGGAGTGGAACGGCTTCAACCTGCTCCATATGGCGGGCGGGCAGGTTGCGGCGCTCGATCTCGGCTTCATGCCGGGGCAGGGGGGCAAGGATCTCGGCGCCATGCTGGGCGGCGGGGTGGATGCACTCTGGCTGCTCGGCGCGGATGGCTTCGATCCTTCGCTGATCGCGCCGGATACCTTCGTGATCTATCAGGGCCATCACGGCGACCGCGCCGCCGGGCGGGCCGATGTGATCCTTCCGGGTTCGACCTATCTCGAGAAGGACGGCACCTATGTCAGCACGGAGGGCCGCGTGCAGCGGGGCCGCCGGGCCGTTTTCCCGCCCGGGGAGGCGCGCGAGGACTGGCGCATCCTGCGGGCCGCGAGCGAATTGCTGGGCCACCCGCTGCCCTATGATGACTGGCCCGCGGTCCGCGAGCGGCTGGTTCAGGTGAACCCGGTCTTCGCCCGCGTGGACGAGACGCCGGCACCGGCCGCCATCGCCGCCAACCCGGCCGGCGATGCGGGTGCGCTCGGCACGGCACCCTTCACCCAGGCGATCACGAATTACTGGCAGGCCGACGTCTTCGGCCGCGCCAGCGAAGTGATGGCCGAATGCGCGCGCGCCCAGGCGCCGACCCCTGCCATGGCGGCCGAGTGATGGACAGCTTTCTCGATACCCCCATCGGCGTCCTGGCGCTGACCGTTGCCCAGGCTCTCGCGCTGCTCGTGCCGCTGCTGATCGGCGTGGCCTACATGACCTGGGCTGAGCGGAAGATCATGGCCGCGATGCAGCTGCGGCTGGGGCCGAACGTGGTCGGCCCCTTCGGCCTGCTGCAGCCCTTCGCCGACGCCGCGAAGATGTTGATGAAGGAAACCATCGTACCCACGGGCGCGAGCAAGGTCCTCTTCATCATGGCGCCGATGCTCACCTTCGTTCTGGCGATGATCGCCTGGGCGGTGATCCCGGTGAACGAGGGCTGGGCGATCGCCGACATCAATGTCGGCGTCCTCTATCTCTTCGCGATCTCGTCGCTCGGCGTTTACGGCATTATCATTGCGGGC
>DATCMG010000223.1:0-7745 GCA_036563555.1 Roseomonas sp.
TGTGCGACTGAACTCCGCCCAGCTGCACAATGCCGCGCGGCTGCGTGCCCCGGCTCTGGGCGGCGCGCCCGATGACGCCGCACGCCGCCGCGCGCTGTTCGGTGCCATCAACACCGCGCTGGATGAGGCGAAGCCGCAGCCGGTGGATACGGGAGGTCTGCTCTCGGAATCCGCAAGCGCGATGCGGCTGATGATGACGGTCGCGCAGATCGCCAAGCATATCGACTCCTCCCAGCCCGTGCGCTTCTTGGTGGCGGAGACGGAAAGCGGCTTTACCCTTCTCGCGGCGCTGCTCATCGCGCGTCTCTGCGGTGTGGAGCGCCATGTGGAGATCAGCCCGCTGTTTGAGACCGCCGAGGCGCTGGAGCGGCGCGGCGAGCGGGTGATCGAGGAGGCTCTGCGCTCGCCGCACTGGCGCGCCTACCTGCGCGGTATCGGTCGGCTCTGCCTTCAGTTCGGCTATTCGGATTCCGGCCGCTATGTCGGCCAGCCTGCCGCGAGCCACCTGATCGAGCGGCTGAAGCTGCGTGTGGCCGATCTCCTCGCGCGCCATGGCCTTGCGGACCTGGAAGTGGTGCTCTTCGACACGCATGGCGAAGGTCTGGGCCGCGGTGGCCATCCCGATGGCCTGGCCGCCCGCTTCGATTATCTCGACCCGCCCGCGACCCGCGCGGCCTTCGCCGCGCATCGCACGCCCACAAGGCTGGAAACGAGCTTCCAGGGCGGCGATGGCTACCAGCTCTTCGGCACACCTGACCTGGCCCATGCCGCCATCGCACGCATCGCCGAGCACGCCTTTGCCCCGCCGCCCGGCGAGGTTACCGACCCCGTCTATGCCGAGGCCGGCTTCGCGGCCGATCTCTTCGCTGGCATGCGCGGCGCCATGGCCGGGCTGGTGGAGGATCCGGGTTATGCGGGCCTGCTTGGCGGCTTCGGCCCGGCCCTGCTGGACCGCACGGGATCGCGCCCCGCCGCGCGCCAGAGCGACACGGGCGGCCCCGCCACCATCCGCCACCCGCGGGAGCTGCGGGCCATCCCCAACAACGCTGTGCTGCAGCAGCTCGGCTTCCTGGCAAACCTCACCCACGGCCTGGGTGCCAATGCCTCGCGTGAGCCGGAAGGCTTTTCCGAGCTGGTCCGGAAGTCACCGCGCTTTGCCGGGGCTATGGCCTTTGCGCGGGCGGGGCTCACCCTCTCGGACCCCGATATCCTGCGCGGCTATGTCGCCACGCTCGATCCTGGCATGTGGTTGGACCGCGCGGCCCATGCCCGCAGCGCGACCAATGCCGCGGCGCTGGCGGCCGTGGCCACGGCACTGGAGGAGCAGGGCCTCGGAGATGCCGTACGCCGCACCTTCCGCCGGCTGCTCGCCGACGACACCGCGCTGCGTGCCTCCTGGCCCAAAGAGGATGCGCCGCCGCTCATGTCGGACCGCCTCTTCGCCGTGCATGCGGTACGATTGCTGCTCATTCACCGGATCTGGATGCGCGCGGTGAGCATCCCTGAGTTCTCCCCGCGCCACGGCGTCACGCGGGATGGGCTGCTGCGCCGCCTGCTGCGCCTGGATGTCGAGGAGGCGGCGAAGCTGCTGGACTCCGTTTTCCCCGCGCATGAGCCGCCCAGCGCCTCGCTGGATTATGGCGAGCCCCCCTCGCCGCGACATGGAGGCTACGGGCGCGAGCATGCGGAGTTGATGGAGCCGCTGCGCGAGCTGTTCGCGATGGTGAGGGAGGCGAGCGCAGTGGTCTCGCTGGAATGCGGGGCACATGGCTGAACCTGCCAAAGCACCCCTCCCACTCTTCGCCGATTAGAAGGCTCCCTCCGCAAGGCAGCGTTCGGCTTCGGTAACCTGATGCCGATCGGCGGCACTCGCGACCAGCCCGGCTGCGGAGAACGCTCTGAAGGCGTCCACCAGCTCCCTCGCGCTGGCCTGTATGGTTGCGTTGATGCGGCGTCCCGGTCCTTCCCAGTAGGCATCCACATGGGCGTGCGACTTATCCTTGAGCTGCCGGTGGGCAACCAGGACGAGGCCTTGTGCATGTTGGAAGGCCAGCACCGCCCGCCGCAGCCGGTCCGTGGTCATGAATTGATCCTGGGCGTTCATGCGATGTCCTCCGACGTGCTCTCCAGCTTCAGCATCTTCCGGGTATTGGCATCCTCCGCTCCTGATCACAGCTTCGCGCATGGCGTTTTCAGGGCTGATCCAGGAGCGGCGATCCGCTAGTGAGCGCGCATGGAATCTGCCGTCGACATTCGCCCCGCTCCTCTGTCCAAGCGAGACAGCTATCTTCGGATCGAAAGGGTCGGGCGCCCGACGGCACCCTGGGTCTGGAGGGTCTACTCGGCGGATGATTTCGTCATGAGCCAGTCCAAGCTGGGCTATCGCTGCGCTGAGGATGCCCTGAAGGTCGGCGAGGTATTTCTCCGAAAGGCGCGGTTCGGTTAGGGCGGATCCCAGTCCCATGTAAAGGCGGTGCCCTACTCCGCCGCATTGCAGACCTTCTCCAGGTCCAGCACGCCCCTTGTGACCGTTGCTGTCCGGCAGAGTCGGCCGGCGGCCTCTGCGCCGACATCAGGTGCTTCTGCCTCTGCGGGCCCTACAGGCCCACGGAGGGCAATGCCTGGACGCGAGCTGAACAATCCGGACCTTAGGCGAGGTCGTTCTCGCCCGATCCTTTGTCCTCGCCCTCCGGCGGCGATGCTGGTTCTGCCGGGGTCGACTCCGAAGGCGAGCCTCCGCCAAGTATATTCGTCCCCAGGCTCGCGGCGGCCACGATGTTGGTGGCTATCGTAGCGGCTGTCAGCGCTGCTGCTTCCACTGCCGCCACGACGGGGGTCGCGACAGCCGCCATTGCCGCAACGCCTGCGTCGGCAAGGGGTGCCGTCCCGCTGGCCATGGCTTCCGCCGGGTCTTCCTTGGTGGGTGGCGTCGCTCCACTCGGAGACGAAGTGCCGGGCCTGTTCGTGTCCGCAGGCTCGGCCCGCGCGGCACGCCTGCGCTGAGGCTTGGCCCCCGGTGTCACGGCCTCTGCGCGCCCGGCTTTCGGAGACTGCTTGCCGGGCTTGGAACCATTAGGCGTGCTGCTGATGCCCCGAGGCGTTGAACCCACGCTCCTGGCGCGTGTCGCCGCTCCGGCCTTGGCCCTTGGCTTGGCCGCGGGTTCCGCCTTCACGGCGCGCCCGCGAGAAGGCTGTGCTGGCGAGGCCGCCGCCCGCGCACGCCTGGTGCTCGCAGGCTTTGCGCTGGCCTTTGCCTTGGTGCTTGCCCGGCCCGACGCAGGCGGCTTTGCTCCTGCGCGTGCCGTCCCCGTTCCCCTGGCCTTTGCTCCGGTGCCTGTTGTCGCGGGCATGGCTCGCGTATTGCGCCCCTTCGAGGGAGCGGCCGATCTCCTGGTCTGCTTGGCCGGGGATGCTGCAGCCCGGGTGGCTCCCGTGCTCCGTGCATTCGCGGCACGCGTCGTCCTCGCTGTCGCGGTACCCGCGCCGCGGCCCTGCGGCGAAGCGGCCGACTTCGTCGTTTGCTTGGCGGGAGTGGCCGCAGCCCGGCCCTTGCCGGTCGTGGGTTTGCCTGCGGTCCGCCCTGCGCTCGTAGCCCGGCCCGCGGCAGTACTCCTCGTTGCCGCGGCACGCGTCGTCTTTGCGGCTGCAGCACCGGCGACACGCCCCCGCGCGGCAGTTCCGGCACTTGCGGCCTTCCTCGTTGGCTTTGCGGTACCAGGTCCCCTGGCTGCACGCGGTGCGGGAACGGCCTTCTTTGCAGCCCTCGGCTTGGCCGCTGCGGTTCGGCTGGCCGTAGTCTTTCTTGCTGCTGTCTTGGTGCCACGCCCATTCCGGGCAGCGCTGGAGGCCGCGGTCCGCTTGGATGCCGCCCCAGCCCCTGCAGCGCCGGCGCGAGTGGACCTTCCGGCCGAAGCTCCCTTGCTCCTTGTTCCGGCCGCCGCGCGGCCCACCTTCCTGGGCTTGTCCTCGTCGCGTGGGGTCTTCGCCATGGGATCACCTCACTCGGTCGCGGTTGCTCTTTCGACGAATCGTTATCGGGCCCGATAGTTTCGCCTTGGCCTGACGCAGATAACGATCGGGCGTAACGCCCGGGTTGTGGGACCGCTACGCGGTTATGCCGAAGCCACCTGCAGGCTGATGGCTCCGAACACCTCATGCCGCTCCATGGCGAGAGCTCCGTTCCGCACGAGTTCCAGCCCGGCGACGAGGGGGCTGGCGAGCGCAGCCCGGAACCGCAATGACGGCAACGACGGCCCCTGTCGTGGAAGTCGAGCAGCCCCTCGAAGCCCGCCACACTCAAATGCGGCGCAGTGTCCAGCAATGGGCAGGGATTGGCCGGCCTCCCCTGCCTCTCGGTTTCCCCGGTGTCGCGACTCCCGGCGTCCTCTCTCTCTGCCGACCCGGCGCGTAGCCTGGCTGCCCGGGGCCAAGTCTGCGCGTGCACCAAGGGGACATGCCTGGCCAAGTTTTCCGAGGTGCTCAGTGGCACTGACACCATCTGGTAGCGGTGTGCCGTCTTATCCTTATCGCTTATCGCTTATCGCTTATCGCTTGCCGCTTGCCGCTTGCCGCTTGCCAGGAGACCGAGCACCCAGCCGACTGCTCCGGCAATCAAGAGAGCTGCAAGCGGTCGCTGGCTGACCACCGCCGTGGCAGATCTCCCCACCCTGTCCACCCGCCGCAGTGCATCGTCCGCGTAAGCCGAAGCCTGCTCCACCACACCCCGCGCCGATCCAGTAATCCCCTGCCCCGCCGAGCTGTCGCCGGTGACAGTGCCCGGGCTTTCCAGCCCGGTAGGGGTCGACCGGGCCGTGTCCTCGCCATCCAGCGAGATGAAGCCCGTCGCGCCGGTCTTCGGGACAGGGTCGGAGGCGGGGAAGGTGTCCTCAACCCCCTTGTCCATCTTGGCCTCGGTGGTCGCGCCAGGTTTGAGATCAGAGACCCAGTCCCCTGTCTCCTGGTCCCGCTTCTGGTCGGTCTTGTCTTTATCCTTGTCCATGTTCGCTTCCTCCGGGTTCGCTTCCTCCGGAGGGAGTTTGCCATGAGCCGGGCCCTGGCTGCGGGCCATACCGAAGCAAGTCCAAGGCTGTAAGGCAGGCGATTGCCTACCCTGGACCAGCAAGACCGCAGTTTCACAAAGAGCCGCTGAGAACCACACACACGGCGACGTGATTGGCAGCGTGCGGAACCGCCCCATTTTACCCGAGTGGAAAAGTCGGGAATGGGAAATGCCAGTTTCTGATACGGGCCGTCGCCTTGGCGTGGCGATCGTTGGCCTCGGTGGAGCCGTGGCGACAACCGCCGTAGCGGGCATTGAGACCGTTCGGCGCGGCTCTAATAAGCTTGATGGCCTCCCACTGGCCGACCTCTCCGTCGCTGGATTGGCCGATTATCGCGACATGACGTTTGGCGGCTGGGATCTGGATGGCTCCGATCTCGCTGCGGCCGCCGGCAACCATCGTGTGCTGAACGACGTGCAGCTCTCCGATACGGGCAATGCTCTCTCCGCCATCCGGCCTTGGCCTGCCGTGGGAAGCGGCGAGTTCTGCCGCGGCGTCAGCGGAGCGAACAAATACGAGGCGCCGAGCCACCGCGGCGCAGTTCGCGCCATAGCCAGGGACCTGCGCCGCTTTCGGGAAAGCAGCAAAGCCGATGGCGTGGTAATGATCAATCTCGCCTCGACCGAGCGCATGCCGGGCGATGACGAGGCGCTGCACTCGCTGGATGCCTTCGAGCGTGCGCTCGACCGCAACGATCCGGCGATCGGCCCGGCCATGCTCTACGCCTACGCAGCCATCGAGAGCGGTGTGCCCTATGGCAACTTCACGCCTTCTCTGGCGGCCGACGCGCCAGCGTTGAAGGAGCTGGCCAGGCAGCGCAATGTCCCCGTGGCCGGCAAGGACGGCAAGACGGGCCAGACCATGATGAAGACCGTGCTGGCCCCCGCCCTGAAGGCGCGCGCGCTGCACGTGGATGGCTGGTTCAGCACCAACATCCTCGGCAATCGCGACGGCGAGGCGCTGCGCGACCCGGGTAGCCTGGCGTCGAAGCTCAATACCAAGGCCAATGTGCTGGACAGCATCCTGGGCTACCATGTGGAAGATCACTTGGTGGACATCCGCTACTACCGCCCGCGCGGCGACGACAAGGAAGCCTGGGACAACATCGACGTCTCCGGCTTCCTCGGCCACCGAATGCAGATCAAGGTGAACTTCCTCTGCAAGGACAGCGTGCTGGCCGCACCGCTCGCGCTCGAGATCGCCCGCGTCCTCGACCTCGCGCAACAGCGTGGTCAGGGCGGCGTGCAGGAGCAGCTTTCGGTCTTCTTCAAGGCGCCGATGGTCGCGAACGGCCACGCGCCGGAGCACGCCTTCCACGTGCAGGAGCGGATGCTGATGGACTGGCTGGGGGCGCCTCAAGGCCCTGCCCAATGACCGACGGGATGGCGACTGCGGAGGCTCCGCCGGCTCGCATCCTCGACCTCCTGCGCGAGCTTGGCGAGCTCAAGCGCATCCGCTCCGCCGCGCATGAGGGCTCGATCGCCGAGCGTCACTTTGCCGCCGCCTGGGCCGCCCTCGTTTCCGGGAGATCCCTCGACGAGACGTGGCGCGCCGCGACAGCCGCCGCCCTAGCCGTCACCCGGCTGGGCGACATCGATCGCGGCGTGCTTGCGCGCGTCGGGATCGAGGGGGCGGAGGCCGAGGCCATCATCGCCCACGCCGTGGACGAGGCGTCGGGGGAGATGGATCCCACCCTACGCGCCGGGCTGTGCGCGCTTCCAGATACGGGAGGCGCGCTGCCGCCCTTCGTCGCCCAACTCGCCCGCCAGCCCCGCGCCGGCGTGACCTGCCCTGGCCACCCGCGCCTGCTGCTCGAGCCGCCGGAGAACCATGCGGAGCACTGTCTCGTCACCGCCATCTATGGCGTGATCCTCTCGCCCTTCTACGGCGCACGGCCGGACGTGGTCTTCCTCGCCTCCCTCGCGCATCACCTGCACAACGCGATCATCCCGGATTCCGGATTCGCCGGCGAGATCTTGCTGGGCGACCATCTGGAGTCCGTCTTCGCCCGCGCCACGGAGATGGCCCTGGCCGGGCTGCCGTCCGCCCTGGCGGAGCGGGTGCGGGAGACCCGCCGCATCCTGCCCGATGCCGGAACCCCCGAGGGTCGCGCCTTCCACGCCGCCGATACGCTGGACCGCGTGCTGCAGATCGAGCAGCACCTGCGGGCCGGGAAGGCGACGATGCACTACGTTCTGCACGACATGGAGCTGGTCCATGCCGGCCCCGTGCGCGGCTTCCAGGACCGGCTGCTCTCGGCGATGGGCCTGGCCGCATGACGCCGGACACGCCGCATTCCGTCCGTGACGCCGCCGGCCGCCGCTGGCCGGTGATCGACGGCATCGCCTTCGCCCGCGCCTCCCGCCCCGAGCTGACTGACGAGGCCCTGGCGCGGCTGGACAAGGGCGACCGCGATGGCGCCCTGGTGCGGCTGCTGGCCGACCAGGACGACTGGTGGCGCGGCCCCGCCGCCGACGAGGCCGCGCTGCGCGCCCTGGTGCGGGACCGCGCGGAGCTGACCTTGCGCGAGGCGATGGCGCATCTCTCCTGGGGGCCGGTCAGCGACTATTTCGCGCATCGCTGGAGCGATCCGACCTTCCTCGCCGGGCTCGCGCTGATGGAGACGCACTGGACGGCGCCGCGCACGGCCTTCGAGCTGGCCTGCGGCATCGGCCACTACCTGCG
>DATCMG010000228.1:0-4356 GCA_036563555.1 Roseomonas sp.
CCGTGCAGCAGGTGGGCACGCAGGAGGAGCTCTACGAACGTCCCGCCAACCCCTTCGTCGCCCGCTTCATCGGCCACAGCAACCTCGTGCCCGGAGAACTGGCCGAGGGGGCGCGGCTGGCACTTCCGGATGGTGGCGCGATCCGGCTGGCCGGGCATTACGCCACCACCGGGTCCTGCATCCTGGCCATCCGGCCCGAGCGGGTGCGGCTCTGCGGCGCTGAGGATCCGGGTGCTCGGGTCGCCGCCACGGTGGAGGACGCCACCTATGTCGGCGCGCATGTCGAGGTCTTGCTGGCCCTGCCGGACGGAACGCGGGTGATCCTGCACGACCCGACCGATGGCGGCACCGCGCGCCGTTTCGCCGCGGGGGACCGGGCGGGCCTCGCCTGGGACCTGGCCAGCGAGCGCCTTTTCGATGCCTCCGGCGCCCCGATCGCCGCCCGCACCCCGATTCCCGCCTGATCCACCTGAAGGAACCCCTCCCATGACCGACCGGCAACTCAGCGCCTCGCGGCGACAGCTCCTCGGCCTCGGCGCCGGGGCGGCGGTGCTGCCCTTCATGCCGCATGTGGCGCGCGCCCAGGCCTCGGGCCGCATCGTCGTCAGCACCTGGGGCGGCGATTATGCGAACCTGCTCGGCAGCAATATCGACAAGCCCCTGCTCGCGCCCAAGGACGTCGAGGTGACGCAGGATGTCGGTACGGAGCCGGCCCGCATCGCCAAGCTGATCGCCCAGCGCCGCCTGCCGCGTGGCAATGTGGACGTCATCTGCACCCAGGCCCCCGCCGCCTATGACCTGAACGAGGCCGGGCTGCTTGAGGCGCTGGACGAGAGCAAGGTCCCCAACATGAAGTATATCGTGCCCGAATTGCGCACGAACTACGCCCTGCCGCATATCTTCAGCCCGCAGATCCTCATCTACAACACCGAGCGCGTGCAGGAGCCGCCAAAGACCTTCCCCGACATCATGGCCGATCGCTTCAAGGGCAAGGTCGGGCTGCTCGACAACAGCTTCATCTATATCGTCATGGCCGCTGCCCTGGCGAAGACCGGTGACGCCATGAACTTCGAGGCCGCGAAGCCGGATCTGGAGAAGCTGGTCCGCGACGGCAACAGGACCTACACCGTCACGGATGCCTTCGCCCCGGCGCTGCGCTCCGGCGAGATCGATGTCGGCCCCGTCTGGCAGGCCCGCACGATCTTCTGGCAGAAGGCTGGCGTGCCCGTGCAAAGCTCCTTCCCGAAGGAAGGCAGCATTGTCTACGTCTCCTCCATGAGCGTGCCGAAGAACTCGCCCAACAAGGCCGCCGCCTTCGCCTATCTCAACGCCATGCTCGAACCCTCGGCCCAGCGCGGCTTCGCCGACAGCATGGGTTACCTGCCCACCAGCACGCAGGCGACGCTGGAAGGCGAGGTGGCGCGTCGCCTGGCCCTACCCGAGCCGCGCCCGAAGCTGATCGCGCCCGACTACGCCAAGTTGTCCGCGGCGCGCGACGGCCTGAACGACTGGTGGCGCCGCCTGCTGGACGGGCGATGAGCCGGCGTCCCCAGGGCCGGCGTCCCCAGGGATTGACGGCCGGCCTGCTGATCGGGCCGGCCACGCTGCTGGTGCTAGGGGCGCTGGTCACGCCCCTGGTGCTGCTCGCGCGCTACAGCCTCAACCGCTACGACCGCACGAACTTCATGATCGAGGCGCTGACGCCCGAGAACTACCTCCGCTTCCTCCATGATCCCTTCTACACCGGCGTCCTCTGGACCACGTTGTGGATCGCGCTGCTCACCACCTCGCTCTGCCTGCTTCTCGGCTTCCCCATCGCCTATCGCCTCGCGCGGTCGCAGAGCCGGTGGAAGTCGGCAGGGGTGCTCCTGGTGATCCTGCCGCTCTTCATCGGCAGCACGGTGCGCGCACTGGGCTGGATGGGCGTGCTGGGGCGAGGGGGGCTGCTGGACAGCGCCGTCGCGGCGCTTTCGCCGGGATCGAACCTCCCGCTGCTCTACACCCCCTTCGCGGTGGTGGTCGGCATCCTGTCGATCAACCTGCCCTATATGGTGCTGACGCTGCAGAGCGTGATCGAGGGCATCGATTCCCGGATCGAGGAGGCGGCGGACAGCCTCGGCGCCGACCCGTCGCGCCGCTTCTGGCATGTCGTGCTGCCGCTCGCCCTGCCAGGGCTGGCGACCGGCGCCGTGCTGGTCTTCATCCTGGCGATGAACGCCTATGCCACGCCGCTGCTGCTGGGCGGGGCGCGCTTCCAGATGATGGCGCCGATGCTGTTCCGCGAATACGCGGTGAACAACAACTGGCCCTTCGCCGCCGCCATCGCCTTCATCCTGATGGTGACGACCCTGACGCTGACCGCGGCCTCCAGCGCCTTCGTCCAGCGCCGCTACAAGGCGGCCTGAGGGTGACGCCGCGGGAAGGCACGGGGCGTAAGCTGCGCCGGCAGACCGTGGTGGAATCCGCCACCGACGAATTGCGCCGCCGCATCCTGGCCGGCGAGTTCCGCGAGAACGACGCGCTGCGCCAGGACGCATTGGCCGAGGAATTCGGCATCAGCCGGATCCCCGTGCGCGAGGCCTTCCGGCAACTCGCGGCCGAGGGGTTGGTAACCATCCACGCCCATCGCGGCGCGGTGGTCAGCACCCTCTCGCCCGAGGAGATCGCCGAGCTTTTCGACCTGCGTGCCCTGCTGGAGCCGGACCTGATCCGCCGCGCCGTGCCGCGCCTGGCGGAGAGCGACCTGGCGGAGGCCGCGCGCATCCTGGCCGATTATTCCGCGGCCATCGACCGGGCGGACCTCAATGCCTGGGGCGAGCTGAACACCGAGTACCACCTCGCCCTCTACCGCCCGGCCCGGCGGATGCAGACACTGGCGCTCGTCCGCACCCTGCTGGCCAACACCGACCGCTACACCCGCCTGCAACTGGCGCTGGCCGGCGGCACGGAACGGGCAAAGGCCGAGCATGCGGAGCTGCTGGAGATCTGCCGCCACGGCGCGGCCGAGGAGGCGGCGCGCTTCACCCGCCGCCATGTGCTGGAGGTGAAGCGCGACCTGCTGCGGCTGATCGGCACCTCACCCACCGACCCTGCATTGCAGGAGGCGGATTGAGCATCGTGGCGGCGTGTGGTGCCATCGTGTGCCGCAGCCTCGCCGCGCCGGCTCACCGGCTTCCTCTGGCACGACGATTGCTGCCGCATCATGCTGTGGATCCGGGCAGGTCCGCTGGACAGGGAGAATGAGCATGGAGGCCCTGGAGGTCCGCGACCTCGCCGTCACCTTCGCGACCGAGCGCGGCCCGCTGCGCGTGCTGGACGGCATTTCCTTCAACCTTCCCGCCGGGCGCACCGTGGCCCTGGTCGGGGAGAGCGGCTGCGGCAAGTCCGTCGCCTCCCTCGCCGTGATGGGACTCCTGCCGCCGAGTGCGACGGTGGAGGGCACGATCCGGCTGGAGGGGCGCGAGGTCGCGGAATTGCCGCCAGAGGAACGGCGGAAGCTGCGCGGCGCCGAGCTGGCGATGATCTTCCAGGAACCGATGACAAGCCTGAACCCCGCCTTCACCGCGGGCGAACAGGTTGCCGAGGCGCTCCGCCTGCACCAGGGTCTGGACCGTGCCAAGGCGCATGACGCGGCCGTCGCGATGCTCGAAGCCGTCCGCATCCCCGAAGCGGCGCGCCGCGCCCGGCAGTATCCGCACCAGCTCTCGGGTGGGATGCGGCAGCGGGTGATGATCGCAATGGCGCTCGCCTGCCGACCGCGCGTGCTGATCGCCGACGAGCCGACCACCGCCCTGGACGTGACGGTGCAGGCGCAGATCCTGTCGTTGCTGGATGACCTGCGCGGCGGCACAGGCACCGCCGTGCTGCTCATCACCCATGACCTCGGTGTCGTCGCGGATCATGCGGATGCGGTGGTGGTGATGTATGCCGGCCGCGTCGCGGAGACCGGTCCTGTGGCACGCGTGCTGGCCATGCCCCAGCACCCCTATACCATCGGCCTGCTCGGCGCCGCGCCGCGCCTCGATGGTCCGCGCGGCACGCGGCTGGCGACGGTGGAGGGGACGGTGCCCGACCTCGCCAACCCGCCGGAAGGGTGCCGCTTCAAGACCCGCTGCCCCTTCCGCATCGCGATCTGCGACACGACGCCGCCGCTCCTCGATGTCGGCGCGGGCCATCGCGCCGCCTGCCACCGTGCGCCGCTCGATCAGATCCTGGAGGCCGCGTGAGCGAACCGCTGCTGCAACTGGATGGCGTGGTCCGCCACTTCCCCGTGCGTGATGCGATCGGCCGCCGGCGCGGCGCGGTGCGGGCAGTGGACGGCGTCTCCCTCTCGGTGGGTGAGGGCGAGGTGCTGGC
>DATCMG010000234.1:0-4824 GCA_036563555.1 Roseomonas sp.
GGCGAAGCCGTGCCAGGTGGTCCAGGGCATGCCGGTCAGGTGGAAGATGCCGAAGGCCTCGTCCCCGGCCGGGGCCGTGGCCAGGCGGGGCAGGATCCGGGCGATGGCGTCGGCCAGGTCGGCCGCGAAGGTCGGGGCGCCGTGCTGGTCTGCGACCACGGAGACGGTCTCCCGCTCCTGCCCGACCCGCAGCATCGTCTTGACGAAGTTGCTGCCATGCGGGCTGCAGACCCAGGCGGTGCGGAGGATGATGCTGCGCGGGTTGGCGGCCAGCACCGCGCGTTCCCCCGCCAGCTTCGTCTCGCCATAGACGCCGATAGGGCCGGTGGGCGCATCCTCGGCATAGGGGGCGCCGCCATCCCCTGCGAAGACATAGTCGGTCGAGACATGGACGAAGGGCAGGCCACGGGCCGCGGCGGCCTCGGCCAGGAGCCCGGCGCCGGTTGCGTTCACGGCGAAGGCGAGGTCGCGCTGGCTCTCGGCCCTGTCCACCGCCGTATAGGCGGCGGCATTGACGATGGCGTCCGGCGCCGCCCTCTCCACCGCGCGGGCGATGGAGGCGGCGTCCGTCAGGTCCAGCTCGGGGGCCTCCAGCGCGACCACCTCATGGCCGTCATGGGGCAGGCGAGCGAGCAGCTCGATGGCCAGCTGGCCCGTGCGGCCGGCGACGAGGACGCGCATCACGCCGCCCCTTTGGCGGTGTCCAGCAGGCCGAGGCGCTCGCCGTTGTACTTGTCGCGGAGCGGCCGCCACCAGGCCTCGTGCTCGAGATACCAGGCGATGGTCCGCTCGATCCCCTGCTCGAAGGTGACCGAGGCGCGCCAGCTCAGTTCCCGCTCGGCCTTGGCGGGGTCGATCGCGTAGCGCCGGTCATGGCCGGGGCGGTCGGGCACGAAGGTGATCAGGGAGCGGCGGGGCTGGGAGCCAGAGGGGGGGCGGAGGCGGTCGAGCGTGTCGCAGATGGCATGCACCACCTCGAGGTTTGTGCGCTCGGCCCGGCCGCCGATATTGTAGGTTTCGCCCGGCACGCCGCGGGTCACGGCCGCGACCAGGGCGCGCACATGGTCCTCGACGAAGAGCCAGTCCCGGATGTTGCCGCCATCGCCATAGACGGGCAGCGGCTTGCCCTCGAGCGCATTGAGGGTGACGAGCGGGATCAGCTTTTCCGGGAAGTGGTAGGGGCCGTAGTTGTTCGAGCAGTTGGTCACGATGGTCGGCAGGCCATAGGTCTCGTGCCAGGCACGGGCCAGGTGGTCCGACCCCGCCTTGCTGGCCGAATAGGGCGAGCGCGGATCATAGGGAGTGGTTTCGGTGAAGGCGCCCGTGGGGCCGAGCGAGCCGAAGACCTCGTCGGTCGAGACATGGAGGAAGCGGAAGCCCGCCCGGCGCTCGGGCGGGAGGCCCGCGACCAGGCTGCGCGCGGCCTCCAGCAGGGCGAAGGTGCCCAGGACATTGGTGTGGATGAAGGGGGCGGCCGAGGCGATGGAGCGGTCCACATGGCTCTCGGCGGCCAGATGCATCACGGCATCCGGGGCAAAATCGGCAAAGGCGGTCCGCATGCGCTCGGTATCGCAGATATCGGCCTGCAGGAACGCGAAGCCCGGGCGGCCCTCGCAGGCCGCGATGGTGCGGCGGTCGCCGGCATAGGTCAGCTTGTCGATGACCAGCACCTCATGCCCGAGATCGAGGACGAGGTGGCGGACCAGGGCCGAGCCGATGAAGCCAGCACCGCCGGTAACAATCACGCGCATGGGTCGGGTCTCAGAATGCATCGGGGAGGTCGCGCAGGCGAGGGTGCCGGCGATCCTTCTCCGACAGGATAGGGCCGCTGGGCAGGTCGGGCCAGGGCAGGGCCAGTTCCGGATCGTCCCAGGCCAGGCCGCGATCCAGATCGGGGGCGTAGGTGTCGCTCACCTTGTAGGCGACGATGGTGTCGGGTTCGAGCGTGACGAAGCCATGGGCGAAGCCCGCTGGCACATAGAACTGCTCGCCACCCTCGGCCGAGAGGCGGGAGGAGACGTGCCGGCCGAAGCTCGGCGAGGCGCGCCGGATGTCCACCACGACATCGAGGATCGCGCCCTGCAACACGCGCACGAGCTTGGCCTGGGCGCGCGGCCGCAGCTGGAAATGCATGCCGCGCAGCGTCCCTACGGTGCCCGAGAGGGACTGGTTATCCTGCACGAAGACATCCGCCACGCCCACCGCCTCGAAGTCGCGCTGGCTGTAGGTTTCCATGAAATATCCGCGATGATCGCCGAAACGGCGCACGGCAAGCAACAGCGGCCCCTCCACCCCGAACGACCATGCGGAGACGTTGCCGCTGGTGCGGGCCTCCCCGGACGGGGGGGTGGCTGAAGAGATACCGGACATCCCGAAAGCCCCAATCACAAGATCCTGCCTGGGCTAGCACAGCTCTGTCCGCATCACGAGCCAAGGGCCAGGTATGGCGGCGATTCGCTGGCCACCAGCCAGCCCGGCCATTCGGAGGGGGTCCATCTCCGTGCGGCGGTGCTGGCAGTGCCCCCCGGGGGCATAACGCCCCTAGGCGGTGGGATCAGGCCGTCGTCATCCTGATCCCGGTGTCGAGAAAGGCGTTGGTGTAAGCCTTCCCGAGATCAAAAGGCTGTGCCCCCTCGAACTGGCTCTGGATGAGGTCGTAATCGGCCTTCATCCGCGCGGCATCGAAGGCGCCGAGCGCGACGGTGGTGGTGGTGGGATCGCGCATCAGCTCCTTCACGCGCTCCCACTGGCGGTGCTGCGTCCAGTCGTCGAGGCCCGAGACAGCGGCGAAGAGCGCGCGCAAGGCTGGTTCCGGATCGGCCACGCAGGCGGCGAAGGCGCGCTGCGACACCTGCACGAAGCTGCGGACCATGTCCGGCTGCTTCGCCAGCACATCGCCATTGGCGATGATGGAATTGCCATAGGGGTTCAGCCCGACATCGCTCCAGCGCTGGAAGCCGAGATCGGCGCCGAACTCACGCAGCTTCAGGTCGTGCTCGTTCCAGAAATCCGTGGTGATGTCGATCACCTTGCTCTTCAGCGAAGGGATCTTGGCTGGGGGCGCGATATTCACGAAGCGCACCGCACCGGGCTCGATCCCGACGCGCCGGGCGAAGACAGGCCACATCACGCGCGCCGCATCGCCGGGCGGATTGCCGACCGAGCGGCCGGGGAAGTCGCGCGGGCCAGAGATGCCGCTGCTGCGGAGCCAGTAGAAGGTTTGCGGCGAATTCGCATAGACCGCCATGACCGCCGCCAGATTGCCGCCACGGCTGCGCGCGAGCAGGGCAGTCGGCATGTCGGCGATGCCGAGCTGCGCCGTACCCGCGGCGATGCGCTGCGCGGAGGCGCCGGAGCCGCGCCCCGCCTCGATCGTCACGTCGAGCCCGGCCTGCTCGTACCAACCCTGGGACTTCGCGAAAAAATAGGGGCAGTGGTCGGCCGCGGCCGTCCAGTTCAGCACGAAGGTCACCCGCTCACGCGCCAAAGCCCGGCGCGGCAGGATGGCGGGGGCAGCGAGGCCAGCGAGCAGGAGGCCGCGCCTCCGGAGGGCCGAACGGTCCCTGGTCATGCGAGGATTCTCCCCTTATCGAGGTCCTGCCCGGATTCATGGCCGGGCGGCGTCGCGAAAGCCTATCCACGCCCTCCATGCGCCGCAACATCATTCAACCAAATGGTTGGTATGGAGGATTCACCGCCATGACCCGCCCTGCCGCCAGGACAGCCAGACCGCCAGAGCGTGTGCGAGGCCGGCGCGATCCGGACAGCACGCGACGCGCGCTGCTGGACGCAGCCATCGGCGAGTTCGCGAAGAAGGGCCTGGCCGGCGCGCGGGTGGACGAGATCGCCGGGCGCGCGGGCGTGAACAAGCAGCTCGTCTATCACCACTTCGGCACGAAGGAGGATCTCTACGCCGCCGCGCTGGAGGAGGTCTATGCGGAGATCCGCATGCAGGAGCAGGCGCTGCAACTGGCGGACCTGCCGCCACTGGACGCCATGGCCCGGCTGGTGGGCTTCTCCTTCGATTACCTGGCCGGGCATCCGGAATTCGTGGCCCTTCTCAATGACGAGAACCAGCACGGGGCGCGCCATGTGCAGCAATCGCCGCGGTTGCGAGAGATGCATTCCCCGCTGATCGGCCTCGTCGGCGAGACCCTCGCACGCGGTGCGGCGGAGGGCGTGTTCCGGGGCGACCTGGACCCGGTGGATGTTTATGTCTCCATCGCGGGCATGTCCTACTTCTACTTCTCGAACAACCGCACGCTCTCGGCCATTTTCGCGACCCGGCTCGACACCAAGGCGGCGATCGCGCGCCGCCGCCGGCATGTCATCGACTTCGTGCTGTCGGCGCTCCGGCCATAGCGGGCAGCGCGGCTGCTTCGCACGCTATCAACCAAATGGTTGACAACGCGCAAAGCGCTCCATTAGCGTCCCCCGGACGGGCGGGGCCCGGCGGCAGGGGGGATCCGGAATGATCGCGGAGGCGAGCACCGACATTCCTGCCGTCACGACGACCGATCCAAGGGCAGCGGCGGCGGCGCGCGCCACGCGTCGCCGCTGGGCGGCGATCATCCTCGTTCATGTCGTGGCCGTACTTCTCTGGGAGGTGCTCGCGCGCATGGCCGCGCTGCCCGCCTTCATCCTGCCGACCCCGAGCGCCGTGCTGGCCACCCTCGCGGTCCCGACCAATGCCTGGGTCTCCAACACGCTGGTGACGGCGGCGGAGATCGCCGGCGGCTATGGGATGGCGGTCGTGCTGGGCGTCACGCTCGCCCTCGTCTTCACCTGGTCCCGCACGCTGACGCTTCTCGTCTTCCCCCTGCT
>DATCMG010000235.1:0-5557 GCA_036563555.1 Roseomonas sp.
ATGGAACTCCGTAATCACGTGCAGTCTTGCGCGCGCGCATGGGTTTGGCGAGGTGGCGCCTTCTGAGGCCGGGGACGCTACGGCGCCCGTGCCCGCAGCCGCAGCAGGCTGACGCAGGCGCCCAGCGCCGCCATGCCGCAGCCGATGGAAAGGGCCAGCTTCGGCCCGCCCACGGGCATGCCGGGCATCAAGCCCAGCACCAGCCCGACCAGCGCCGCGCCGGTGGTCTGCCCGAGCAGACGCGCCGTGCTCAGCATTCCGCTCGCGCCTCCCGCGCGCTCGCGCGGCGCGGCGCCGATCATGGTGCGGTTGTTGGGTGTCTGGAAAAGCCCGAAGCCGAAGCCACCGAGCGCCATGCGCCAGGCGATGTCCGCGGCATGCGGCGCCGCGGGCAGCAGCGCCAGCAGCCCGAGCCCGGCCGACATCATCGCCAGCCCGACCCCGCCCAGCACCGCGGCCGGAATGCGGTCCAGCAGCCGTCCGGACAGGGGTGCGGCGGTTGCCGTCGCGAGGAACCATGGCGTGGTCAGCAGGCCGGCCTGGAACACCGAGAAGCCGAACCCGGTCTGCAGCAGGAAGGGGAGGGAGGCGAAAGCGAGGCTTTGCGCCATGAAGGAGCAGATCGACGTGCCGATCGACAGCGCGAAGATCGGAATTCGCAGCAGGTCCACCGGAAGCAGCGGCCGCGCGACGCCGGCCTGGCGCCGCACCAGCCAAACCCCGGCAGTCACCCCCACCGCCACCTGCGGCAGCGCCGTCCAGGCTTCGCCCCCATGGGCCAGCGAGTCGAGGCCGAGGATGAGCATCCCGAAGGTGGTGGCCGACAGGATGGCGCTGACCACGTCGAAGCGTTGCCGGCCGCGCGGGCTCTCGGGCAGCGTCTTCCAGCCCAGGATGAAGGCCGCCAGGCCGATCGGCACGTTCACCGCGAAGATCCAGGGCCAGTCGGCGACGCCGAGGATCAGCCCCGCCACCGTCGGCCCCGCGGCCGCGGCGGAGGAAACCACCATGGCGTTCAGCCCCAGCCCTCGCGCCAGCAAGGCGCGCGGCTGGATGAAGCGGATCACCGCCGAGTTCACGCTCATCAGCCCCGCCGCGCCGAATCCCTGGATGGCGCGCCCGATCACCAACCCGTCGAAGCTCGTCGCCATGGCGCAGCCGAGCGAGGCGATGGTGAACAGCACCAGCCCGGTCAGATAGACCCGCCGGTACCCCACGATCTCCCCCAGCGCCGCCAGCGGCAGCAGCGAGACAGTGACGGCGAGCTGATAGGCGTTGGTGGCCCAGATGGAGGCCGCCGGGGAGGTGTTCAGCGCCTGCGCGATGGTGGGAAGGGCCGCACCGCCGATGGTGCTGTCGATCACCGCCATCGTGATGCCGAGCGCGACCGCGGCGGTGGCCCAGTGGCGGCGGGGCAGGGGAAGACCGTCCGGGGAGGGATCGGCCGGGGCAGGGGAGGCGGACAGGGACGTGGCACTCCGGGCGGGCCGGTGACCGGCCATGCCCTTACCTGCCCCTGTTGCGGCGGCTTGGCTACACTCCGCGCCGGGCCGGCGCGTCCTCGTGAGCTTCAGACGGCCGCCACCACGGCCCGCATCCCGCCGCTCACCCGCAACAAGGCCTCGGGCGTGGAGGCGAAGACATGGCGCGGGCTGCCCGCCGCAGCCCAGATCGCCCGATGCGCGAACAGCGCCTCGTCCACCAGCACCACGGGCGGGGTGGCATGGCCCAGCGGCGCCACGCCGCCAATGGCAAAGCCCGTCACCGCCCGCACCCAGGCGCCGTCCGCCCGCCCGATCGAAAGCCCCGTCAGCGCGGCCAGCTTCGCCGGATCGATGGGATGCGCGCCGCTGGCCACCACCAGAACCGGCCGCTCCGCCCCATTCGGGGCCGTGCCCTTGAAAACCACGGATTTGGCGATCTGCCCGACCTCGCAGCCCAGGGCGGCGGCCGCATCGGCCGCGCTGTGCGTGCCCTCGGGAAACTCGCGGATCTCGTCCGGATGCCCCGCCCCGCGCAGTGCCTCCCGCACGCGGGCGACGGACCCGCCTTTCACCCCGACCCCTGCCATGACCATATCCCCCGCGTGACCGAGACCTTTGCCCTGGCCCCGACAATGCCCCGACCTGGCGCGCAGACGGCGGAGCCGCTGGCCCTCTACATCCACTGGCCCTTCTGCGCCGCCAAGTGCCCTTATTGCGACTTCAACTCCCATGTCCGCCCGGAGGTGGACGCCGCCCGCCATGGCCGCGCCCTTGTGGCGGAGCTGGAGCATGAGGCCGCCCGGATGACGAAGGGGGGGAGCCGCCGCCTGGCTTCGATCTTCTTCGGCGGCGGCACGCCCTCCCTCATGCCGCCCGAGGCGGTGGCCGCCCTCATCGCCCGCGCCCAGGCCCTGTTCGACGCCGAGCCGGACCTGGAAATCACGCTGGAGGCCAACCCGACCAGCGTGGAGGCCGGCAAGCTGCGTGAATTCCGCGCGGCCGGCGTGAACCGCCTTTCCCTGGGTGTGCAGGCGCTGGATGCGGCCTCGCTCGGCTTCCTCGGCCGCAACCACTCGGCGAATGAGGCGGTCGCGGCGCTGGAGCATGCCCGCGCCACCTTCCCCCGCCTCTCCTTCGATCTGATCTATGCCCGCCCCGGCCAGGACGAGGCCGCCTGGCGCGCGGAGCTGCGCCGCGCCCTGTCGCTGGCCGCCGACCATCTCTCCCTCTACCAGCTTACCGTCGAGCCCGGCACGCGCTTCGCGACCGAACACGCCCGCGGCGCCTTCCGTCTTCCCGAGGACGAGGATGCCGCCGCCCTCTATGCCGCGACCATCGAGGAGGCGGCGCGCTTCGGCCTGCTGCCCTATGAGGTCAGCAACTACGCGAAGCCCGGCGCGGAGAGCCGCCACAACCTCGCCTATTGGCGCTACGCCGATTACCTCGGCATCGGCGCCGGCGCCCATCAGCGCCTGACGCGGGACGGCGCGGTGATGGCCGCCCGCCGCCATCGCGCGCCCGAGATCTGGCTGGAACGCGTGGAGCGCGACGGCCATGCGCGGGTGGAGGAGGAGGCGCTCACGCCCGTCGAGCGTGGCCGTGAGGCGATGCTGATGGGCCTGCGCCTCTCCGAGGGCATCGACCCCGCCCGCATCGAATCCCGCAGCGGGCTGGACTTCGGAGCGGTGGTCGACCGCGCGATGCTCGATGCACTCATGGAGGAGGGCTATCTGCGCTGGCTGCCGGATGGGCGGCTGCAGGCGACGATGGAAGGGCGACTGCGGCTGGATGCGCTGCTGCCGGTGTTGCTGAAGTAGGAAGGTCGCCCCCGGCACCGCCGCCAGATGGCGCGGCAGGACAGGATCCTCCCGGCCGGGCCGGCAATGCTCCGGCATTGACGCCAGTTTAAGGGAGCTGACGGCATCGTGAGCTCGATTGCCTCGTCTCCCCGCGCCCTGCGGGCTCGGCGATGCGGCAACCCGAACAATCCTGCGAGGGAAGAGCATCATGACGCGATGGATCGAGAGCCTGAGAATTGGGCCGAAGATCGCCATTGCAGCCGGGCTGATGGCCAGCATTTCGGTAGGGCTCCTGGCTTATGCCCTGGTCGGCCTGGCGGATGTCTCCGCGTTGAACACCGAATTCGCGTCGGCTCGCACGCCACGCCTCGTCCTCGCGCTCGAGATCGGATCGACCGTCGACCGCGCGGCAATCCAGGAGAAGAACGCCATCCTCGAGCAGGATCCGGCAGCGGTTCAACGCCGGGCAACGACGTTCCGCGCGGCAATCCGGGAAGCCACGGAGAAGCTGGACGCCATTCTCGTCATCGCCACCGATGCCCGCCGCTCCCTGGTCGAGGAGGCCCGGCGCGAACTCGCCGCCTATGAGGAGGCCGCGGGCCGCGCCATCGCCTTCGCGGCAACGAGAAGATACGAGGAATCCAAGGCGCTCTCCTCGGCCGAAGCCCGGCGCGCCCGGGAAAAGATCGTCCAGATCATGGGCTCAATCGCGGAGGCGAACCGGCGGGAGATGGCGGAATTGGCGAGCGCCGCCGAGGGGCAGCAGGCCACGCTCCAGCGCAACCTGATCATCGGCGCCGCGGCCGGGCTCGGCCTCTCCGCCCTCATGCTGCTCTGGATTGCCCGGTTCCAGGTCAGCAAGCCCCTGGCAGGCATGACAGCCGCCATGGGCCGGCTCGCTGCTGGCGAGTTGGAGGTCGAGGTCAAAGGAGGCGAGCGCGGCGATGAGGTCGGCGCGCTCGCGCGGGCGCTCGACGTCTTCAAGCGGAATGCCATCGAGGCGCGGCGGCTGGCCGCCGAGCAGGCCATGGAGCAGGCGGCGAAAGAACAGCGCTCGGTGCGCCTGAACACGCTCATCCAGGGCTTCGAGGGAACGGTCCATTCCCTGACCGGCCACCTCGCTTCCGCCTCCACGGAGCTGGAGGCAACGGCCCAGTCGATGTCGCAAATCGCCCGGCAGACCGACAGCCAGGCCGGAACGGTCTCGACGGCGGCCAACTCCACCAGCAGTGGCGTCCAGACGGTCGCCACCGCCACCGAGGAGTTGTCCGCCTCTATCGGCGAGATCAGCCGGCAGGTGGCCCAGGCGACGGAGGTCACGAACCGCGCCGTGCAGAATGCCCGCACGACCGATGGCACGGTACGGGGCCTCGCCGCCTCGGCCGGCAAAATCGGTGAGGTCGTGAACCTGATCACCAGCATCGCCGGGCAGACGAACCTTCTGGCCCTGAATGCAACGATCGAGGCCGCGCGGGCCGGCGATGCGGGCAAGGGCTTCGCGGTGGTGGCCAGCGAGGTGAAAAGCCTCGCCCAGGCGACGAGCAAGGCGACGGAGGAGATCAGCGCCCAGATCCACGGGATCCAGGCATCCACCGCCGCGACCGTGCAGGCGATCGAGGCGATCACGGCGGTGATCGAGGATGTCAGCGCCATTACCGTCAACATCGCCGCCGCTGTGGAGGAGCAGAGCGCCGCGACCGGGGAGATCGCGCGGGCCGTGCAGTCCACGGCGCAGGCGACCGAGGAGGTGACGCGCAACATCGGCGATGTCAGCCGGAACGCCGGGGAGACGGGTGCCGCCTCCTCCCAGGTGCTCGCGGCCGCATCGGATTTGTCGCAAAGCTCCGAGAAGCTCTCGGCCGAGGTCCGCAGCTTCCTCGCCGAGGTGCGGGCCGCGTGACGCGCCGCCGGGCTGGTCCCAAAGGGGCCGGCCCGGCTCGGGCGGATCAGCGCCCGGGCTTGTGGACGCGCAGCGGGCCGAAGCTCTGCGCGACCGGCATCACCTGCAGCGTGTTCACATTCACCCGCGCGGGGCGCGTCGCCACCCAATGCACGGCATCGGCGATGTCTTCGGGCGTCAGCGCGTCGGCGCCCTCATACACGGCGGCCGCCTTCGCATCATCGCCGAAGCGCACATTGCTGAACTCGGTCCCGCCGACCAGCCCGGGCTCGATATCGGTCACCCGAACCGGCGTGCCGTAAAGATCCGCCCGCAGGTTCAGGCTGAAATGCCGGACGAAGGCCTTGGTCGCGCCATAGACATTGCCGCCGGGA
>DATCMG010000237.1:0-5693 GCA_036563555.1 Roseomonas sp.
CTGGTGTTCCGCAAGACAGCCCGGAATTTCAACCCGGTGATGGCCACCGCCGCCCGCGTGACGGTCGTGCAGGTGGAGGAGATGGTGGGCCAGGGCGAGCTGGACCCGGACGGCATCCACACCCCCGGCATCTATGTGAAGCGTATGATCGTCGTGCCTGAAGGCACGGAGAAGCGGATCGAGCAGCGCACGACCCGCAAGCGCTCCGAGCCCGCCACCCCGGCTGCCGCCGGCACCGACCCCCTTCCGACCCGCTGAGGAGCGCCCAGCCATGGCCTGGACCCGCGACGAAATGGCAGCCCGCGCCGCCCGTGAGCTGGAGGACGGCTTCTATGTGAACCTGGGCATCGGCATTCCGACCCTGGTCGCCAACCACATCCCCGAGGGCGTCTCCGTCCAATTGCAGAGCGAGAACGGGATGCTCGGCATCGGCCCCTTCCCCTATGAGGGGGAAGAGGACCCGGACCTGATCAATGCCGGCAAGCAAACCGTCTCCGAGCTGCCGAGCACGAGCTATTTCTCTTCGGCCGACAGCTTCGCGATGATCCGGGGCGGGCATATCGACCTGTCCATCCTCGGTGCGCTGCAGGTCGCCCAGAACGGTGACCTCGCGAACTGGATGATTCCGGGCAAGATGGTGAAGGGCATGGGCGGCGCCATGGACCTGGTGGCCGGGGTGAAGCGCGTGGTGGTGCTGATGGAGCACACCGCCGGCGGCAAGCCGAAGCTGCTGAAGCAGTGCACCCTTCCCCTGACCGGGAAGGGGGTGGTCGACCTTGTGGTGACGGATCTCGGCGTCATGTCGATCGACAAGATCGCGGGCCGGATGCGGCTGCTCGAACTCGCCCCTGGTGTCACCGAGGAGGAGATGCGGGCGAAGACCGAGGCCGATTACGACGTAGCCCTGCAGGCCGCATGAGAAGAGCCGGGGCGCTTATAGCGCCCCGGATGCCGCCTGTGATGCCGGTCGCGGGAGAGAGGCGGCGGTTGCCCATTGGGACCCACCCTTGGAAGTGCCGGCAATCGTGCCGGCGCCCGCGAGATTCAGCGTAGGGTCGTGCTGACCGCGCTTGCGGGGCTGCTGCCATACAGGGCGCCGGCGCTCTGCGATCCCTGTGCCCGCCGGTCCTGCTCGATCTGCTGCTCAAGCTGCTGGATACGCCGGTCGCGCTCGGCCAGCTCGCGCGCCAGCTGCGCCTCCCGGTTGCGCGGGCGGCGGGCGGGCGTTGCCGTGACGGCGTGGCGGCCGGTCCCACGGCGCGCCGCGCGGCGCAGGGTGGCGCCTTGGTCCGGCTGTGGGGCCGAGACAATGGCAGGCCGGCCGACATCCACGGAACCGCCGGGCAGATCGGTCACGGGCATGCCGGGTACGGGGCGCTCACCGCGCCCTGCCGCCTCGACGGGGGGCGGGGCCAGCCGGTCGAACTGTCGTATCGTCGCACCGAGAAAGTCGCCCGTAGGGCCTGACTCGCTCGGCCAGCTCTGGGCGGCGGCCGGAAGGGCCGTGAGCCCGATCAGGCCCAACCCGATCAGCCCCGCGCGCATCCGCGGCTTCAGCATGCGGCCCACTCCTCTTCGCAGTCGCATACCGTTACGCTACCCGGCCTATCTGCGGAAGCCTCGGCGTCGTCCTTAGCGGAGCGTGAGCCAGACAAGGATGATCCCGCCCAGCACGATCCGATACCACCCGAAAGGCGCGAACCCGATCCGCGAAATCGAGGCCAGCACCATCCGCACCACCACCAGCGCCACCACAAAGGCGGCGGCGAAGCCGATCCCGATCTGCCCGACGCCCGAAAGGTCAATGTCATTCCGTGCCTTCCAGAGGCTGTACACGGCTGCGGCCAGCATGGTGGGGATGGCCAGCAGGAAGGAGAACTCGGCGGCCGCGCGCCGCTCCACCCCCAGCAGCAGGGCCGTGATGATCGTGGCGCCGGAGCGACTGGTGCCGGGAATCATCGCCAGTACCTGGCCGAGCCCGATCAGCAGCGCCGCCACCGGCCCAATCTCGGGCACGGAGGCGATGGTGGGCGCGGGGCGGTTCCGCTCGATCAGGATGATTGCGACTCCGCCCAGGATCAGGGCCATGGCCACCACCCAGGGATTGAACAGGAGGCGCGTGATTGTCCCATGCAGGGCCGCGCCGATCACCAGGGCTGGCAGGAAAGCGAGAAGCAGGTTCGTCGCGGTGAAGCGCTCCACCGTCTCCGGCTGCCACATGCCGCGCGCGATGCGCCACAGGTCACCCCAATAGGTGACGACGATCGCCAGGATGGCGCCGAGCTGGATGGCGATCTCGAAAACCTTGCCGGGCGGCCCCTCGAAGCCGATCAGCTCCCCCAGCAGGATCAGGTGCCCGGTGGAGGAGATGGGCAGGAACTCGGTCAGCCCCTCCACCACGCCCATGAAAAGGGCGGACAACAGGCCAGCAATGTCCATGAGGCGATCCGTCGGGGGCGCGAAAACGAAAAAGGGGCGGAACCCCCCGGTCCCGCCCCTTTCCCTTAGCTGCTGCGACGGTTCAGCGCACCGTCTGCGAGGCCGTGAAAGCGAAGTTGTCGAATGAATTCTCGCTCACCCGGTGCCAGGTATAGACGTCGTCGCGGAAGCGCCGGTGGCTCTCCATGATCTTCTTGAAACGCTCGTTCTTGCTGGCGATCTCGTCCATCACCTCATTCGTCGCACGCCAGGCGGCCTCGAGGATCGGGCGGGACCAGAAGCGGAGCTGGGCGCCGGATGCCACCAGGCGGCGCAGCGCCTGTGGATTCGCCACGTCGTACTTCGCCACCATCTCGGTATCCGCCTCGGCGGTCGCGACGGCGATGGCCGCCTTGTACTGGGCCGGCAGGGCGTCATAGGCGCGCTGGTTGGCAATGAAGTGCAGCCGCGCGCCGGGCTCCCAGAAGCCCGGGGCGTAGTAGTTCGGGGCCACGCGGGCGAAGCCGAGCTTCTCGTCGTCATGCGGGCCGACGAACTCGGCCGCATCGATCGTGCCGCGCTCCAGCGAGGAGTAGATGTCCGAGGCCGGCACGACGGAGGCCGTCGCGCCCATTCGCTGGAAGACCTGGCCCGCCAGGCCAGTGATGCGGAACTTCAGGCCGCGGATATCGTCCACGGTGCGGATCTCGCGCCGGAACCAGCCGCCCATCTGCGCGCCCGTGTCGCCGCAGGGGAAGGCGATCGCGTTATACTCGCGCATCATCTCGTTCATCAGGTCCTGCCCACCGCCAAAGCGGAGCCAGGCGGTGTTCTGGCGGGTGTTCAGGCCGAAGGGCACGGCCGTGAAGAAGGCGAGCGCCGGATCCTTGCCGATATAATAATAGGAGGCGGTGTGGGCGCATTCGATGCTGCCCGACTGCACGGAGTCCAGCGCGGCCAGGGCCGGCGCGATCTCGCCGCCCGGGAAGGCCTGGATTCGGAACTTGCCCTCCGTCAGCTCGCCCACTCGGCGGGCGACGGCCTCGGCGGTGCCCCACAGGATGTCCGTGTTGCGCGGGAAGGAGGAGGTGAGGCGCCAGCGCACTTCCGGGTTGGACTGGGCGAGGGCGGGAGCGGCGAGGGCGACCGGTACGGCGGCCGCCGGCGCGGCCGTCAGCAGCGCGCGGCGATTCACGCGGGATGTCATGCGGGGACGTTCCTTTCCCAGGAAGGCGGTTTTCGTTGCCGTCTGCTTACGGCATGGCCGGGCGCTGCGGAAGCGGGGATCGCGGGGTCGCGATCACTCCGCCGCCTCGGCCTGCTCATGCCGGTAGGGATGGGCGGGGTAGCAGCCCAGCACATGGACCTCGCGCGAGAAGAAGCGCAGCTCCTCCAGCGCGCGCCGGAGCGGCGGCTGGTCCGGATGCCCGTCCACGTCGCAGAGGAACTGCACGGCGGTGAAACGACCGTCCAGCATGTAGGATTCGAGCTTCGTCATGTTCACGCCATTGGTCGCGAAGCCGCCCAGCGCCTTGTAGAGCGCGGCCGGAACGGAGCGGACCCGGAAGACGAAGGTCGTGACACTGTCCGGCGCCATGACCGGCGGCATCGCCGCCTCACGCGACATGACATAGAAGCGCGTGGTGTTGTGCGCCTCGTCCTCCACATTCCGGCGGAGGACCTGCAGGCCGTAGATCTCCCCGGCCAGGGAGGAGGCGATGGCCGCGTCCTCCACCCCGCCGCGCTCCGCGACGAGATGGGCGGCCCCGGCCGTGTCGGCCTCGATCACCGCCTGCCAGCGCATGTCCCGCAGCAGGTTCAGCACCTGGCCGAGCGCAACCGGGTGGGAATGGGCACGCCGGATGGTTTCCAGGGTCGCGCCCGGCGGGGCGAGGACGCAGTGCTCCACGCGCTCGTAATGCTCGCCCACCACATGCAGGCCGGAATCGGGGAGCAGCCGGTGGATGTCGGGTACGCGGCCGGCAAGCGAGTTCTCGCAGGGGAGCATGGCCAGCTCCGCCCGGCCCTCCCGCACCGCGGCCATGGCAGCCTCGAAGGAGGGGCAGGGCAGGGTGGTCCAGCCGGGATAGGCGGCCCGGCAGGCGAGGTCGGAATAGGCGCCGGGCAGGCCCTGGAAGGCGATGATCTGGGTCACGGGACGTCTCTGCGCTCTTATCTCTGGGCGGCCAGGCCGGGGTGGAGCACGGCCCGGGCACGGGCCAGGTCGGCGGGGGTGTCCACGCCGAAGGGGGCGTGGTCCACGCGGGCCACGCCGATTCGCATTCCCGCCTCCAGCGCGCGGAGCTGCTCCAGCTTCTCGCGGTTTTCCAACGGGCTGGCCGGCAGGGCGACGAAGCGCGCCAGGGCCGCGCGGCGATAGGCGTAGAGGCCGATATGGTGCCAGAGCGGCCCCTCGCCCGAAGGGATGGGGTGGCGGGAGAAGTAGAGCGCCGGGGCGAGATTTGCGCCCGGGCTGAAGGCGCAGGCACATTTCACCACGCTCGGCGCGGCGGCTTCCTCGGCGCTGACCACCGGGGCGACAAGGGTTGCGATGTCCACCACCGGATCGGCAAGCGGCGTGAGCACGGCCCGCAGCAGATCGGGTGGAATGGCCGGCAGGTCGCCTTGCAGATTCACCACCACGTCATGTGCCCCGCCCGGGTCCAGCGCCGCCAGGGCGCGCTCGATCCGGTCGGTGCCGGAGGGCAGGTCGTCCGCCACCATCACGGCAGTGCCCCCGGCTGCGATCACGGCGGCCTCGATCTCCGGCGCGTCGCAGGCCACCGCCACGGGGCCGATGCCCGCCGCGCGGGCGGCCTCCAGCACATGCACGATCATCGGGCGGCCATGGATATCCGCCATCGGCTTGCCCGGCAGACGCGTGGAGGCCATGCGGGCGGGAATCAGGACGATCGGGTTCACGGCAGGGCCTTCACGGCGGTTCCGATGGGCCGGGCGGCCACGGGTTGTCGGGGCAGCCCGGGATCACTATGGTCCGCCGGCTTCTAGCCGCGACGGCGGGTCTGCGCAAACGCGCGGGCCGCCGGGCGTTAGGATGCGGCACAACACGGGACTCGGGCAGGGCGTATGAGCCTGGAAGCTAACAAGGCATTTGCGGCGGTCCTCACCGCCGGCATCAGCTTCATGGTGGCCGGCTTGGTCGGCGGGCTGGTGGTGCATCCCCATCGTCTGGAGAAGCCCGCCATCGAAACCGGCGAGGTGGTGGCCTCCGCCGCCCCGGCCGCACCCGCGGCGCTTGAGCCGATCGGGCCGCT
>DATCMG010000243.1:0-13142 GCA_036563555.1 Roseomonas sp.
GAACGAGCCTGGCATTATCGGTCGCGCCCTCGATGGTGGAGCTTGGGGAATCATCTGCCCGATGATCAGCACCGCAGCCGAGGCGCGAGCGCTGGTTGCAGCCTGTCTCTACCCGCCCGCTGGCCGGCGGAGCTTTGGGCCGGTTCGCTCGGCTTCTTATGGTCAGGCCACCAGCTATCTCCGGATCGCCAACGACGAGGTTCTTATTCTTCCCATGATCGAAACGCAGGAGGCCGTGGACAACATAGCGGAGATCCTGGACGTGCCAGGGATCGGCGGGCTGTACATCGGCCCTAGCGATCTGGCCATCTCCTTGGGTGTGGCTCCGGTTCTCGATACGGAAGATCCGACGATGCTCGGCGTGTACGAGACCCTTCTGCGAGAGACCTCTGCACGCGGGCAAATCGCCGGGATTCACAATCTCAGTCCGGCCTATGCCTCGCGGATGGTGGGAATAGGTTTTCGCTTCGTCACGGTCGGAAACGACAGCCGGATGATCGCGGGCACAGCCAAGGAAACCGTCCAGTCCACCCGGACCATGTTGGAGAGGCTTAGCTCATCGAGCGTCTGACAGAACGGGACCGCCTCAGCTCCGTGAAGAGTGAGGTGGTCCCGGGTCATCGGACAGTTTGGCGGTTAGAATAAGCTCGACGCTGATTGGTGTCGGGTCGCCAATCTCTCCATCCACCCCGCACTCTTCTGGACGGCAACTCACACCGACGCCGAGGTGGCGCCACCTGACCTTGAGGAGCGCCTGCGGAGGGTAGGTGCGGCTGTGGATGCCTGGCGCCATCGCTGGAGATGGCGTCAGACGAAGCGTCAGGCAGCTTCTTCGACCGTCTCGTCTTGCAGGGCCTCCACCGCCGCGCGAATGGCGGCCTGCTGCGCGGGCGTCGCGGGCGTGGTTGGGCGGCGGCAAGTGCCAACCTCCATACCCTGGAGGGAGAGGGCGTACTTCGCCGTGGCGATACGGTTATCGGCGAAGATGGCGTTCCAGAGGCGCAGCATCCTCCGGTGCAGCACCTGGGCGCGGGCGTGGTCCCCGGCCTTCACGGCGTTCCACATCTCAATGCACTGGCGCGGGGCGGCGGAGGCGAGCATGGAGATAACGCCGTGCGTGCCGAGCGCCATGGAGGGGTAGAGCAGCGCGTCAATGGCGGCGTAGATGCGGTCGTTTGGGCCCGCTTCGAGCAGGAGGTCGGCCAGCATCTTCAGGTCGCCGGCGCTCTGCTTCACGCCGATGACACCCGGCTCCTCCCGCATCATGCGCAGCAGCAACTTGGGCGAGAGATAGTTCCAGGGGATAACGTTGTACACGATGATGGGCACGCCCGCCGCGTCATACACGTCACGGAAGTGGCGGATCATCGCCTCCTCGTCCGTCTTGTAGATGTAGTGGACCGGGGTGAGCTGGAGGGCGGAAACGCCGAGATCAGCGACGGCACGGGCCTTCTCGATCGCGTCGCGCGTGCTGTTGGCGATGACGCCGGCGATGAGCGGGCGGGTGTCGTCCATCTCTTCGGCCACGGTCGCGGTCAGGCGGCGTAGCTCGTCTGTGGCGAGGTTGAAGCCCTCCCCGGAGCTGCCACCGACGACTAGGCCGTGGACACCCTGGCCTAGCATGAAGCGGGCGGCGGCGCGGAGAGCCTTCTCGTCGATGCTCTCGTCCTCAGCCAGTGGCGTGACGAGTGGGGGAAGGATGCCGGTGATCTCGGCAGGGTGGAACAGCTTGGGCATGCGATGGCTCCTGTGATGGTTCAGTTGGGCTCGACGCCGGCAATGCGGGTGAGCTTGGCGAAATGGGCGATCTGCGCGTCGATGTAGCGGGCGAAGTCGGCGGGAGAGGAGAAGGCGACCTCCAGGCCGAGCTGATTGAGGCGGGTGACGATCTCCGGGTCGGCCAGTGCCTTACGGACGGCCTCGTTAAGCGTGGCCGCGATCTCGGGCGGCAGGCCGGCAGGGCCAACCACGCCGTTCCAGGTGAGCACCTCATAGCCGGGCAGGCGCTCGGCGATGGCGGGGACGTCGGGAAGCAGCGCGGAGCGGTTGAGGGTGGTGACGCCGAGCGGCTTCACGGTGCCGGCGGCGATCAGCGGCATCACCTCAAGAATTGGGTTGATCACCGTCTGGAGCTGGCCGCTGACGAGGTCGTTCAGCGCGGGCAGGCCGCCGCGGTAGGCGACCGGCTCCATCCGTACCTGTGCGAGGGATTCGAGCAGGGCGCCGGCGAGGTGGGGCGAGGAGCCCTGGCCGGCGGTGCCATAGTTCACCGCGCCGGGCTTCTCGCGGGCGTGGGCGATGAAGGCGTCCAGGCTCTGCGCGGGGTGATTGGGTGCGACGACAAGGACGCTCGGGCTCGTGGTGACGCGGGCGATGGGAGTGAAGTCGCGCCGCGGGTCGTAGGAGAGGTTGCGGGTAAGGCTGACATTTGCGGCGAGCGGGCCGCTACTGAGGAAGCCAAGGGTGTAGCCGTCGGGCCTGGCAGTGGCGACCGCGGCGGTGCCGATCGCGCCGCCGGCGCCGGTGCGGTTCTCCACCACGACGGGCTGACCAAGGATCTCCCCGAGCTTGCGGGCGACGATGCGGCCGGAGACGTCGTTGTTACCGCCCGCAGCGAAGGGGACGACCAGGGTGATGGGGCGGTTTGGATAGGGCGTCTCGGCCCCGGCGGGTGTGACCTGCAGGCAGAGCAGGCCGAAAAGGGCTCCTTTGACCCATCCTGACAGCATCGTCGTCTCCTCCGTGTAAACCAACCTTTACCGCGGTTGTGCCGCTTAGGCTGTTAATCGGAGATTAGGGAGGAGGAGATCAGCCCGTCTATTCGATTCTCCGACCCTGCTGTAAACCTAAGGGAAACACAAGGGCGCCCTGCCATGCTTCAGCACCTGCGCTTCCGCCAGCTTGAGATGGTGCGGCTGCTGCTAGAGACCGGGAGCGTGCGCGCGGCGGCACGGGCCATGAACATGACGCCGCCGGCGCTCAGCAAGAGCCTGAGGGAGGTGGAGGCCGTGATCGGCGCGCCGCTTTTCGAGCGTAGCGCACGCGGGCTTACCGCCACCGCCACGGGGCATGACTTCGTCCGCCACGCGCGGGTGCTGCTGCAACAGCTGGAGGATCTGCGGGACTGCGGCAAGGCGGGAGCCGGGCGGGCGCGCCCAGTGCTGCGCATAGGTACGGCGCCCTTTGTCAACTGGCGGATCATGCCTGGGGTGCTGCGCCGCCTCGCTCAGCAGGAGGAGCTGCCGCGCATCCAGCTCATCGAGGGGAGGATGATCCCGCTCGCTGATCAGTTGGTGAATGGGGAGCTGGATGCAATCCTGACGCTGTTTACGCCGGAGGCACTGGAGGTTCTGGATCAAGCCGCCTTGGTGCTTGATCAGATTTATACGGAGCGCACCCTGATTGTCGCCGGCCCGGAGCACCCGCTCGCCGGGGCCCAGGCGAGCTGGGCACAGCTGGCAGAGGCCGACTGGATCCTGCCGCCGCAGACCTTCTCGCAGCGCCTGCTTGTGCAGCGCGCCTGCCTGGAGGCGCGGGTCCTTCCGCCAGAGCCCATCATCGAGACGATCAACATCCCGGCGATGCTGCGCATGGCAATGGCAGGGCTGGGTCTTGCCATCACCTTCGAGTCCACGGTGCGAGAGGACCTTGCCGACGGGCGGCTGCGAGCGGTGCTGACGGAGACCGACTTGCCCTCCGTGCCGATTGGACTGGCGAGCCGCCGGACGCGGGCGGATATTCGGCCGGTGCAGGCCCTGCGGGAGGCGATCCGCTCCCATGCCGGGCGCTGATGCCCCTGCGGCCAGCCGGCCTCGAACGTTCCTGGTGCCGAGACCACTTCCTGCGGCATGGCCGGGCCTGCGTGGAAGCGCTGCGACCCCGTCCTCCGGCCGGCACTCGCCCCAGAGAATGTTTGCGCCCAGTTGCTCTCGCTGCTCCAACTTTCCACCAGACAACTTTTCTCTGCCGTGTTCATGACTGAGGTTTCGGCCATGTACCGGTGGCTTTTGCGTGCAGACCTTGATACTTCGAAGCCGGAACGAGCGGCGTTTTCTCTCTCCGGACAGCCATTCGTCTCCGAAGCTTGGGACTTGGGCGGTTCAGTCTACAAGGTTTAGCGCCTTGTAATCGCGCCAAATTTCCCGCGCCCCCCTGCCCGGAGTTGGTGGTGCTGTTCCTGGGGCGATTGAACCCTCTAACGAATAGCGCGCTTCAGGCCCGAGCTTCAGCGGTGCCGATTGTGGACGTGGCCAGGGCCATGTCGCTGACCTGATCTGCCCATCCCGTTCACGAGACACACGAGGCACCCCTATGGCCAACCTTCCTCCCCTCCCTCCCGCCGGTCGCGCTCCCCAGGGCGGCAAGAATGCCACCGGCGGTAAGGCTAACCCCAAGGACGCCCATGCAGGCGCGGTTCGCAGCGGCGGCAAGCAGGGCGGCGTGAGCAGCGCGACCCAGAGCGCTCGCAAGACAGGCGATCGCTGAGCGAAGCCGCGCCAGCGTTCTCCGCATCCATCGAAGGTTCTGAAGTATGGTCAAGCGACGCAAGCAGGAGGACATCGCCGGGGTTCTCGAATTCGCGGGATGCTCCAGCGAAGACCCGGCGTTCAAGGGGTGGCTCGCCGAGCACAAGGCTCGGAATGGGGGGAAGCTCCGGGTGAGCAAGGGTGCCACAGGCGTTCGGGTGATGTTCAGCAAGGAGGCTGACATGGCCTTCTGGAAGGCTCGCTCTGAGATGGAAGCGAAAGGCCGGAAGCCTCAGGCTGCTTGAGGCATGGGGGGCGGCTGCTCCGCCATCCCTCTTCTCGCCCAGGACAAGCGGTCGCCGGTGAGGCTGGGATCGCGCTTACCCGTGTGTCTCCGGACATGTCAGGCGTGCAGCTCGATCCTGCAAAGGCGGAACGAGCGCCGTCCTCTCTCTCTCGGTTTTGCGTGTTGTAACCGAATGATCATTTGCGGACGTCTCGCTCCGGAGTTGGATAGCCAAAGGCCCGGGCGATCAGCAGCACAACCTTCTCTTCGCCCCCAACCCCGAGCTTGCTGACCGGAGGAGGGCCGGCCGGTAGGATCATCATATGCATCGAGACCCTGTGATTCGCAGCTGAGTGAGCAACGTGACGTCCCCGAGCAGGCTGCTTTCACTTGTTCTCTGCTGCCTAGTGAGCCATCGCTGGCACAGCGCCGGCTGGATGCCGCTGCCCTCGAGCGCGGCGGTGAGCACACGGTTCATGGTCTGCTCGCGCTGCGGCAAACAACGCACCAAGGTTATCCGGTCGCCTGTGGCGGCGGGGAGATCGGGAAATCGAACCCGCTAGGTGCCGTGCTCACTTGCTGGGCAGGGCTGGTAAGGGCGGCCCGGAAGATCTTCGCGCGACTGCTCAGTCACCCTGTCAACGGCGAGAGCCTACCCGCCGGCCAAGGGACAAGTCTCAGCCCGCCAGTAGCCTGAGCACGTCGTTCGCCGGAGTTGGATGGAAATTCCCGGCTGCCTATCCAAACGGATGGGGCCACGGCTGCCTCGGTGCGGCTATCTCGGCCTCAGGCACGGCGCGGATCGTGCCGCCAAAGGACCCGCCCGATGCCCGATTGCAGCCGCACGGCCGTCGCTCCCTACCTTGCCGCGGCCGAGGCCATTCCGTCCCGGCTCCGCCGTTGGCTGCAGGCCGCACGATCCGGCCTGCGCGCCACTTGGCGCCGCTGGTCCTACCGGCCGGAGCGGCACTACCTGCGCGGCGCGTCGCGGCGCGGCCTGGTGGCGTTCGTGCTGCTCGCGGTGGCGGCGCAGGCTGTTTCCAATGCCGCGGAGCCGGACGCGTTGCGGCTGCACGCCGTCGCGGCCCGGTGGGTGACCCTCTCCCCGGTGCTGCGCGACGGGCCGAACGCTCCGCCGGCCCAGCTCACCTCCATCGCCCATCCATGCGAGGTGACGCTGCGGCTGGACAGCGGCGCTATCCTGCCAGTGTTCCTGGCCGTGGTGGAGCGCACCGGCAGGGCGGCATCGCGTCCGGAAACAATGGCCTGCCCGGAAAATCGCGGCGCCGGCCTACGGCAGCCCCGGCACCAACCCGTCCTGGGCCCCGGCCCGGTCCGGTTCCTGTGAGCCCGCCTCCCGTGAGCTCGGGCCCAGTGAACCGCGCTGCCATGAGGCCTGCGCCTTCGGGCCGGGCGGAGCCGTTCCGGCACCCGCTCGTGGGGCGATGCTCGGGTAACTGCGCTGGACCTTCTGGGCCTTGATGAAGAGGTTGCTGCTGTCCACGCAGGCGAGGTGGGTCATGATCCTCAAAATGCTGACAGCCGGTGCGTCGCGAGATGACCGATGTTCTGCGGCCCGCCGCTCAGAGGCTGCACTAAGGAGGAAGTCTGCCATGGTCGACGCTGGCTTGCAGCACCGGTTGGCCCGCCGCGACGATGTTCCGGCGCTGGCCGCGCTGATGGAGGCGGCCATTGCCGAGCTGCAAAAGCCGTTCCTTAGCGCGACACAGATCGCGGCCAGCCGGACCATCATGGGGCTGGACAGCCAATTGATCGACGACAGCACCTACTTCGTGGTCGAGCAGGACGGCACTCTTGCCGGCTGCGGGGGCTGGAGCCGCCGAGCGACGATGTACGGCGGCGACCGCTCGCCCGGGCGTGATGCCGCCCTGCTGGATCCGGCCCGAGACGCTGCCCGTGTCCGAGCCATGTACACCTACCCGGCGTTTGCTCGCCGGGGTGTGGGGCGCCTTATCCTCGAACTCTGCGAAACGGAGGCTCGGGCCGAGGGCTTTTCGCGGACCGAACTGGTCGCGACCCAAGCGGGTGAGCCTCTTTATCGAGCGTGCGGCTACGAGGCAGTCGAGCCGCTCCTCGACGAACGGGGCGGTGCGGCGGTACCGTTGCTGCGCATGGCAAAGGTGCTCTGACCCACACCGGCGTGACCCGGGGCAAGAGGCTGGTCGCACTCGTGGGGCAACGACGCGCACTCAATGTCGCGGCGGCGAACAGAAACCCGCGTAGGAGGTGGTCCAAGCTCCGCGAGTGGATGGTGGGACGTCCAGCATGAAGGTTCTTAGCGGCACTCCGTGTCGTATGACCAGAGTTGGCCGGAAAGCAGCCTGTCCGCTATCAAGCGGGCGTCAGCAGATAGCAGACATCAGTCCATCTTATCGGCGGCGAATAGCCCGAGAGGCGGAGCAGTCGTCGGCATCGCCGAGGGTCACGAAAGGTCATCTCACAGCGCCACGCCGCAGCCTATTGCCGGGCTGGTTCCACGATGGGTAATCGAGCTTTCAGCTCATCCACTAGGACGCGCTTGTTCTCGGAGTAGTCGACCGGCACCGCGACGAGATGCACGCCTCCGGCCTGGAAGGCCGCCTCGAGTGTCGGGACCAAATCCTCGGTGGCCTCGACGCGATGCCCTTTCGCCCCGTAAGCCTCTGCATAACGGATGAAGTCCGGATTGCCGAAGGTCATGCCGAAGTCGGGAAACTCGTCCACCGACTGCTTCCACCGGATCATGCCGTAGGCGCCGTCGTCCAGGACCAGCACCACCAGGTTCAGTCGGAGCCGGATCGCTGTCTCCATCTCCTGGCTGTTCATCATGAAGCCACCGTCGCCGCAGACCGCGAGCACCCGCCGCGCCGGGTTGAGCATCGCCGCCAGCATGGCCGAAGGCAGGCCCGCACCCATGGTGGCCAGCGCGTTGTCGAGCAGCAGCGTGTTGGCGACCGTGGTGCGGTAGTTGCGGGCGAACCAAATCTTGTACATGCCGTTGTCGAGCGCGACGATCCCGTCCTCCGGCATCACCCGGCGAACGTCCCGCACCAGGCGCTGTGGCGTGGGCGGGAAGCGGTCCTCCTCGGCGCGGTCGGCGATCCGGGTGAGGATGCCCTCGCGCAGCGGCAGCAGCGCCCCGGCCAGGGGCAGGCGACCCTGGATGCGACCTGCGAGTGCCTCCAGGCTCGGGCCGACGTCGCCGACCACCTCCGCGTGCGGGAAGTAGACCTGCTCGACATGCGCCGGGGTGTAGGAGACGTGGATCACCTTGGGCCCACCAGGCCCCATGAGGAAGGGCGGCTTCTCAACCGTGTCGTGACCGATGGCGATGATGAGGTCGGCGCGCTCGATCGCCTCGTGGACGTAGTCGCGCTCGGACAATGCGGCGGTGCCCATGTAAAGGTTCGAGCCGCCCGGAACGGTTCCCTTGCCCATCTGCGTGGTGAAGAAGGGAATACGGGTGCGGTGGACGAAACCGGCCAGCCCCTGTGTGGCGCGCGGGCGGCTGGTGGCGGCGCCGAGCATGATGAGCGGCCGCTCGGCTGCCAGGATCATCTCAGCCGCGCGGTCGAGCGCGGTGGGGTGCGCCACCGGGATCTCGACCGGGTGCGGCGGGACCAGAGGCGGCGGATAGGCCATCTCCTCGCCCGCCACGTCCTCCGGCAGCTCCAGGTGTACTGGCCCAGGCCGCTCCTCCTGGGCAACGCGGAAGGCGTCCCGGACCAGGGTGGGGATGGTGGCGGGGGAGACAATCTGGCGGGTGAGCTTGGTAAGGGGCCGCATGGCGGCGACCGTATCCACGATCTGAAAGCCTGCCTGGCGGCTGTTCATGATCCCTTTCTGGCCGGTGATCATGACCATTGGCATGGCCCCGAGCTGCGCATAGGCCGCGCCGGTGACGAGGTTCAACGCGCCGGGGCCGAGGGTGCTGAGGCACACCCCCGGCCTGCCGGTGAGGCGACCATGGGTGGCGGCCATGAAGGCGGCCGGTTGCTCGTGCCGGGTCAGGATCAGCTTGATCCGGGAGTTCCGGAGGGACTCGAGCACATCGAGGTTCTCCTCCCCGGGCACCCCGAAAATGCGGTCCACTCCTTCGTTCTCGAGGGCCGCCACCAGCAGGTCCGAGGCCTTGGTCATCGCGTGCTCTCCTCCGATGTTCTGCTTGCTTCTCAGGTGCCGCGGTAAGCCATCGATGGGTTACGTTCTATGCACCACGCTCCTGCTGAACACCCGTGGCCGGGAAGCCGTAGAGTTCCGCCGGATTGTCCACGAGAAGCCGATGCCAGACCGGCGGGGACACTACCCATGCGTGGCCAAGATCCAGCAGTTGGGCGTCGTCAGGCTTGTGGTCGGATGGCTGGGTCGGGTGAGGCCAGTCACTGCCCCAAAGAAGGCGTTCCGGCGCAGCCCGTGCGAGAGCGGCGGCCACGTCCGCCATATCGGCGTAGCTGGGCGGCCCGACGCGGCTACGGATGTAAGGGCCGGAGATTTTGACCCAGGTTCGCCCGCGCTCGAGCAGCCGACAGACGACGCCGAAAGCAGCACTCTCCCTGCCCTCGGGCTGCGGCACCTGAGCCAGATGGTCCAGGACCAACCGGCAAGGCAGTCGTGAGAGGATAGTTTCGATCGCAGCGAGTTGGACCCCGGAAGCATTCAGCTGTACATGCCACCCCAGTTCCGCCAGGCGCCGCCCGAGCGGCTCCAGGTCATCGGCGGTCAACACCCCAGGCATCGTGAGATTGAAGCGGACGCCTCGGACGCCTGCGCCGTCGAGGGCTCGGAGGGCAGCATTCGGGATGCCCGGCTCCACCACCGCAACCATGCGGAACCGCTCCTGCCCCAGACACTCCAGTGCCCGAAGGTGGCGGCTGTTGTCAGTCCCATAGGCCGAGGGCTGGACCAACACGCCGCGCGAGAGACCCAGGCGGCGCTGCAGGGCGAGGTAGTCCTCCTCCAAGGCATCCGGATGGTGCGGGGTGCCCGGCCGGGACGGAACGCGGCCGTCGTAGATATGAAAGTGACAGTCGGTTGCGCCGGGTGGCACCGGCGCCCTCGGTGGTCTGCTCCCCACTGACCACGGGACGACCGTGTTCTCGGTGACAGCCATCAGTCGAGCGTGGCGCCGGACTGGCGGACGAGTTGCTCCCACATTGGCCGCTCCTTCGCAGCCCGCGCCATGGCCTCCTGAGGCGTGGTCCCGAGGGGACGGTTGCCCGTGGGCCGGAAGCGTTCCTGCACGGATGAATCCGCTGCGGCATTCTGCATGGCGTCAGACAGGCGCTGCACGACGGCAGCAGGGGTCGCAGCGGGCACGGTGACGGCGCCCCAGGAGGTCACGATGAAGTCCGGGACACCAGCCTCGGCCATGGTGGGCACCTCGGGGAGATCCGGCGAGCGCTCGGCCGAGGTGACAGCCAGCGCCCGCAGCTTGCCGCCGCGCAGGTTGGCTAAGGCCGTCGGCACGTTGTCCACCACGAACTGGATGTCACCCCGCCGCATCCCCATCAGGGCATCCGCCCCGCCTCGGAAGGGAACATGGATTCCCTGAATGCCGGTCCGCCTGCACAGCATCTCGCCCGACAGGTGAACCGTGGTGCCCACCCCCGAACTACCGAACGCGACGCCGTCGCGCTTGGCCTTGGCCCAGGTCACGAACTCCGCAAGGGTGCGGGACGGAACGTGATCACCCGGAAGCACGACGACGAGGGGCGCCTCCCACCCGAGCGAGACCGGGATGAGGTCCTTCTCCGGATCGTAGGGCAGGTTACGATACAGGTACTGGTTGATGGCCAGGCTGTTCACCGCGCTAGCGCCGAGCGTGTACCCGTCGGGCGCGGCGTTCACGACGGCGGCCGTGCCGATCGTGCCGCCTCCACCGGTGCGGTTCTCTACGACGACAGGCTGGCCCAGGCGCGCGCTCAAGGCTTCGGCGATAAGCCGCCCTGCGAGATCCACCGCTCCTCCGGGTGGATACCCCACGACGAGCCGGAGAGGCCGTGTGGGCCAGGATTGCGCGCGCGCCAATGAGGGCAGCGCGAGCAGCGCGGATGCGGACAGGAGGCTGCGGCGGTCGATCATGCTTAGGCGTCTACTCGGCATTTTATTCAGTCGTGTGTGGAAGCGGGAGGCGATAGGTGCGGATCGCCGTGCCGCTGAACAGCGCAATCTTCTCGTCGTCCGAAACCGGGGCAGCGAAGCGCTTGAAGGTGTTCCAGAGCACGGCATAGCCGTAGCTTCCTTTGTCGACGGGGAAGTTGCTCTCGAACATGCAGCGCTCTGCGCCGAACGCGTCGACGCAGGTTTCCAGATAGGGGTGCCAGGTCGCAGCCAACTGCTCGGAGGATGGTGGAACGTCCTGCAACTCGAAGCCGAAGCCGCCCACGGCCATGCCAAGTCCGCCGAGCTTCACCACGACGTTCGGGCATCCGGCGAGCAGGCGCACGCGGCTGCTCCACTCCGCGAAAGCCTCTGCCCGCCGTCCCTGGTAGGGGCCTGCGCCGACTGGACCGCCGCAGTGATCCAGCACCAGGCTCAGTTCCGGCAGGGCGCGGGCCAGAGCAAGAACCTCGTCAAGCTGGGTGTGGTAGGCCCAGATATCCAAGGACAATCCGTGTTCCACCAAGCGTGCAGCACCGCGGAGGAAGGCGGGCTCGGAGAGCAGACCCGGCCGGGGCGGCACGGGGTTGGAGTTGATCTCCGGCGAAGCGTGCCAGGCCGTCTGGTTCCGGACGCCCCGAAAGCGGTCCCCGCCGGCCCGGATGTGCCGCTCCAGCAACGGGGCGAGGGCGTCTCCCAACATCAGGTCGACCATGCCGACGATCCCCGCGCAGGCGCGGATCGGGCCGTAGAGGCCGCTGGCACTGCAGGCCGCGACGCCGTTCGCGAACTCCGTCTCGCCGAGGCTGCGGATCTCTTCCGGCCCCTCGGCGCGGTACATGGACCGCGCCTGGACGTAGACCGTCGCCCGCACGTCGTGTCCGCTGCCCGTGTCGCACAGCAGCTCATCGAGGAGGTATCGGGAGCCGGGCCGGTCCCAGAGGTGATGATGCGCGTCCACGATCGGCAGGCCGGGATCGAGGATCTCCTCCTGGACCTGAGCCAGCCAATCCTCGCGCACCGCGAGGTGCGGCGAGGCATGTTTCCGGTCCGCCATCCCGCTACTCCAGCCGGATCCCGGCCTCTCGGACGAAGTTCTGCCAGGTCGTGCACTGGTCACGGAAGAAGGCAGCGAATTCCGCCGGCGTGTTCGGGGCCGCCTGCAGATCGGCGGCACGCAGCTTTGCTGCTAGCTCCGGTTCGGCCAGGGCGGCGTTCAGCGCGGCGTTCAGAGCCTCCACGATTGGCTGCGGCGCCCCCTTGGGCAGGAACACGCCATTCCATTCGTAGGTCTCGAAACCGGGCAGCGTTTCCGAAAGCGGCGGAACATCGGGCAATGCTGCCAGTCGGCTCCGTCCCGTATGGGCGAGGGCGCGCAGGGCGCCGTCGCGCACGAAGGGGGCAGAGACGTTCACGTTGCCGAAGAAGATCTGGACCTGTCCGGCGATGAGGTCGTTCACCGCAGGGGCGCCGCCCCGATAAGGCACGTGGTTCAGCGGCACCTTCGCGGCACGCGCGAAGCGCTCCAGCACAAGGTGCTGAAGCGAGCCATTGCCTGCGGAAGCGGTGTCCAGTCCCCCTGTCGTGCGCTTGGCCAACTCGATCAGGCCCGCCATATCCCTTGCCGGGCTGGACGAGTTCACCAGCACGAGTTGTGGCACGGTCACGGCCCGGAAGACGGGTACGAGGTCCCGCAGCGGGTCATAGGGCAGGCGCGCGAAGAGGGCGGGCGTTACGGACAGGCCAGTGGCGTCGTAGAGGACGGTGTAGCCGTCCGGCGCGGCCTGGGTGGCGGCGGCTGCGCCGATGGTGCCCGTCGCGCCCGAGCGGTTCTCGATCACGAAGGGCTGGCCGAGCCGGGTGGCGAGGGCGCCGAAGAGGAGGCGGGCGGCGAGGTCCGCCGTGCCGCCGGCGGGGTAGGGTACGATCACACGTACGCTCCGCTCGGGCCAGCGGCCCGGTCCCGCTTGGCCCGCGGCCGTGCGGGCGGTCAGCCCGGCTGCGGCCGCCCCGAGCAGGGTGGCGCGGCGCTGAATCGTCACTGCTGCCACGGGGTCTTCTCCCAGATCTGGCGGTAGCGGGCTTCCTGGGCCGGCATCTGCGCCTCCCACTCGGCCCCCGGCAGGTAGGCCATGGGCAGCTCCAGCTGCCGAGCCTTCTCCGCCCATTCCGGCTTGGCGACCACGCGCGCGATCGCTTCCTGGAGTCGCAAGGCGATCTCGTCCGGTACGCCGCGCGGCGCGCCGATGCCACGCTCGCTTGTCATGACCACGTCGTAGCCCGCCTCACGG
>DATCMG010000262.1:0-12091 GCA_036563555.1 Roseomonas sp.
CTGGTGGCGGCCCTGACCGGCCCCTGCAACCGCCTGCCCGGAAGGGTGACATCGATCGAGGACGGCGCCTGCCATGTCCGCCTCGATTGCGGGCTGGAGGCGATGGGCATGCCGGTGGTCGGGCCGGAGGGATCGCCGGTGGCGGGTGGGCGCTGCACCCTGGTGATCCGGCCCGAGCAGGTGGCGGTCGCACCCCTTCCGGCCGAGGAGATGGGCGAGGAAGCGGTGCCCGCCCGGCTGCTGGAGGCACGCTTCGCGGGCGACCACCTCCGGCTGCGCCTGGCGATCGGGCGGGGGGGCGAGCTGGTGGCCCACCGGCCGCCCGGCCTGCCCCTGCCGCCCCTGGGCGCCGAGGCCTCCATCGCCTGGGACATGTCGGCCGCGCGGGTTCATTCGGGCTGAGCGGGGCGGGCTGAGCGGGCGCCACGCCGCCCCCGCGAAAATAACCTGCGCGGCACCTTTTCACAGGCGCTGATCGGCTCGACTTGAGCCCATCATGGGTTAGTGTGCGTTGCATCACCCCGACAGATGAGCGAGAGGCCGCGATGCCCACGACGCGCCGCATCACGCGCAGGCTGCTGGCATCCGCCCCCCTGGTCCTGGCCGCCATCGGGGCGCGTGCCCAGGCGCGCGACCTGACCGTCGTTTCCTGGGGCGGCGCCTATCAGGACGCGCAGCGCGAGGTGATGTTCCGCCCCTTCCAGCGCGCCACCGGCCAGCGCCTGCTGGAGGAGACCTGGGATGGCGGCATGGCATCCCTGCGCGACCCCGCCCGCACCGCCCGCTGGGACGTGGTGCAGCTGGAGGGCGACGAGCTGCTGCTCGCCTGCGAGGAGGGGCTGCTGGAGCGGATTCCGCCGGAGCAGGTCGGCGGGGCGGACCACTACATCCCGGGCGCGCTGAGCGAATGCGGGGTGGGCACCATCATCTACGGCTTCGTGCTGGCCTATCGGCGCGGCGGGGTCGCGCCCGAGGGTTGGGCGGATTTCTTCGACACGGCCCGCTTCCCCGGCCGCCGCGCGATGCGGCGCGGGGCGAAGGTGACGCTGGAGATCGCGTTGCTCTCGGATGGCGTGGCGCCCGAGGCCGTCTATCCCATGCTCCGCACGGCGGCCGGGGTGGACCGTGCCTTCCGCCGCCTCGACTCCATCCGCCCCGCCCTGCGCTGGTGGGACCAGGGCAGCGAGCCACCACGGATGCTCGATAGCGGCGAGGTGACGCTGGCCGTGGCCTATAACGGCCGGATCGACGCCGCCAACCGCGAGGATTCGGCGGATCTCGGCATCGTCTGGTCCGGGCAGCTCCTGGCGCAGGATAGCTGGGCCATCCTGCGTGGCAGCCCAAATCGGGAGCGGGCCTTCGCCTTCCTGCGCTTCGTGGGCAATCCCGCCGTGCAGGCCGGGCTGCCGCCGCGCATCCCCTATGGCGTGACCGCGCGCGGCGCGGAGGCCGGGCTGCCCGACGAAGTGCTGGCGAACCTGCCCACCGCACCCGACAACGCCCGCGGCGCGCTGCGCATCGACGACGCCTTCTGGCACGTCAATCTGGACCGTCTGGAGCGGCGCTTCACCGCCTGGGCCGCGCGTTGAGGCCCGGTCCGCTGCGATCGGCGCTGCTCACCACTCCGCTGGTGCTGCTGGTGCTGGCGGGGGCGGTCGCGCCGCTGGGTGCCTTGCTCTGGCGCTCGGTGGCCGAGACGGAGGTGGCGCCCGCCCTGCCGCGCACGATGCGCGTGCTGCGCCATTGGGATGGGAAGGGCCTGCCCGACGACATGGCCTTCGAGGCGCTGGCCGCCGACCTGGCCGCACTTCGCCAGGCCGGGCCTCCGGGCGCCGGGGCCACGGCCCGCGCCGCGAACCGCCTGGCCGCCGATGTGCCATCCCTGGGGGAGGTGCTGCCCCGTACCGCCGAACGGGCCGCCGGGACGCACACGACCCGCGCCACCTCGGTCCTCGTTGCCGATCCTGCCTGGGGGAATGCGGAAAGCTGGGCTGCCCTTCGCCGGGCCGGGACGCCGATATCGGGCTTTCACCTGCTGGCTGCGGTCGGGCTGCGGCAGACCGCGGGGGGCGGGCTGGAGGATAGCCCGGAGGGGCCGCATGCCCGTGGCCTGCTCGCGCGCGGGATCGGCGCGGCCGTGCTGGCGACCCTTGCCTGCATCGTCCTCGCCTGGCCGCTGGCGCGCTGGATCGCGGAGGCATCGCCGCGCCGCGCCGCCCTTCTCGCGGCCCTGGCCCTCCTGCCGCTGCTGGCCGGGGAGACCGCCCGCGTGGCGGGCTGGTCCGTATTGCTGGAGGTGGGGCCGGAGGCGGCGCTCGCCACCCTTTTCCTCGGTCTGCTGCCGCTGATGGCGCTGCCGGTGGCCTTTTGCCTGCGTCGTGCGGGGCCGCGCCTGCCGCGCGCCGCCGCGGCGCTGGGCGTGCCGCCCGGGCAGGTGTTCCGGCGGATTCGCCTGCCGCTTGCCCGGCGTGGCATCGCGGTTGGCTGCGCGTTGGTTTTCACCCAGGCCCTGGGTGCCTTCATCGGGCCTGGGCTGCTTGATTCCGCCGTGCCCTGGGCCGCCGGCGCGCTCGCCGCCGCGGCCCAGGCGGGCGAATGGGGGAAGGCCGGGGCGATGTCCGCCTGGCTGCTGCTGCCCGCCCTGCTGGCGGTGGCCTTCCTGCTCCGCTCCGGCGGAAGGAGGCGGGCATGAGGCGCCTTGCGGCCATCGCGGTGCTGCTGGCGCTGCTCGCGCCGCTTCCCCTGCTGTTCCTGGCCGGCGGCGCAGGGGGGTGGGGTGGGCCGCTGGGGAACAGCCTGCTGACCGCGGCCGCCGCGGCGCTCGGCGCCACCCTTCTCGGCACCGCCGCGGGCATCGGGCTCTGGGGTGGCTTCGCGGGGCGCGGCCTGGCCGTGGCGCTGATCGCGCTGCCCCTGCTGCTGCCGCCGGTCATTCCCGGGGCGGCGCTGCTCCTGATCGCGGGGCGCATGGGCCATGGCGCCGGGTGGCCAGCGCTTGTCCTGTGGCATGTGCTGGTGGCGGCGCCGCTCGTCGCGGTGATGATCCATGCGGCGCTCGGGCGGGCCAACCCTGTGCTGTACCGCGCCGCCCTGGCCTGCGGGGCGACGCCTGCCCTCGCGGCGCGGCGCCTCCTCCGCCCCCGGCTGCTGCCGGCGGTGGCGGCGGGTGCCGGGCTCGCCTTTGCCCTTTCGATGGGGGAGAGCAGCCTCGCTATCCTGCTCCGGGCGGAAACCCTGCCGGCGGTGTCGCTCCCCGGCGGGGTGGCGGCCGGATCCCCACTGGCGGCGCTTCTCGTCGCCGGGGCTCTGGGAGTGATCCTCTTCCTCCGGCCCAGGCCGGAGGGGAAGTGACCGAAGGGCGCCGCCTCCGGCTGAGATGGCCCCTGCGCCGGGCCACGGGCCGCCCCATCCCTGTTCTCGCGGCAGCTCGCCGCAACCGTGCCGCTCCGCCCGGCTTAACCTGGCCTGAGGGGACGTCCCCGCCACACTGAGGAGAACCGCGCTTTGACCTTTCCTTGCCGCCGCGCCGTCCTGGCCGGTCTGCCGGCCCTTGCCGCCGTCGCGTTCGCGCGCCCCTCCCGGGCCCAGGCACCGGCCGGGGCGCCGAGTGGGCCGCACAGCCTGCCGCCACTGCCCTATGCGCCTTCGGCCAATGAGCCGCATATCGATGCGCAGACGATGGAGATCCATCACGGCCGCCACCATCAGGCCTATGTCACCGCGCTCAACAAAGCACTGACGGATCACGACCAGCTCGCCTCCCTGCCGCTGCACGAGTTGCTGGCGAAGCTGGACCAGGTGCCGGAGGCGATCCGCACGACCATCCGCAACAACGCCGGCGGCCACGCCAACCACAGCATGTTCTGGTCCATCATGGGCGGCCGCGGCGGCGCGCCCTCGGGCGAGCTGGCGCAGGCGATCACCCGCGACCTCGGCGGCTTCGACCGGATGAAGGCCGATTTCAACGCCGCCGGCGGCGGGCGCTTCGGCAGCGGCTGGGTGTTCGTGACGGCGGCGCGGGACGGCAAGCTTGCCCTGACCACCCGCCCGAACCAGGACACGCCGCTGATGGACGGGCAGCGCGTGCTGTTCGGCAACGACGTGTGGGAGCACGCCTATTACCTGAAATACCAGAACCGCCGGCCGGACTACCTGGCCGCGTGGTGGAATGTGGTGAACTGGGAGAAGGTGGCAGAGCGGTATGCGGCGGCGAAGGCTGGGACGCTGACGGTCTGATACCAAGCGCCTCAGACTTTGACCTGCGCCCAGGGGCGGCGCGTGATGGAGGCGATCTGCTTGGGCGTGCCCATCAGGGTGGACCAGGCGTGGCAACATGCGTCAACGATGGCGTCGTAGCTCTCCCACACGCGGTGACTGAGCAGGTTCTGGCGCAGGAACTCCCAGACATTTTCCACCGGGTTCCACTCGGGTGCATAGCGGGGCAGCGGGAGCAAGCTGATGTTCCCGGGCAGGCGCAGCCTGGGTGAGGTGTGCCAGCCTGCACCGTCGAGCACGAGAACGGCGTGCGCGCCCTATGGTCCCGGCGCGGCCCAAGGCGAAGGCTCGCCGGACCGCTTGGTGCAGCGCAACGGCTACCGCGAGTGGGACTGGCACACCCGAGCCGGGACGGTGGAGCTGCGGATCCCCCGTCTCCGGCGCGGCTCCTACTTCCCGGCCTTCCTGGAGCCCCGCCGGACGGCCGAGAAGGCCCTGACGGCGGTGATCCAGGAAGCCTAGAAGGGGTTCTGAACAGTCAACCGCCCTTCGACCACCTGCCCGTGCTGTAGATCGTCTGAGAGGATCGTGTCGCAGCCAGCCTCTAGGGCCGAGGCCAGGATCAGCGCATCGTATATGGTGTAGTCTAGAGCAGCACGTCCTCGCGCTCATAGGGCCGGCGATGCCGGGCGATACCGTCGCGCCGCAGCCAATCACCACCGCCTCCACATAGCCTCGGACCAGGACCTCGCGGTGGCAATAGGCCACCGGCACCGAGTAGTCGTTGCCGGATAGCGCACCAGAGACAGCGAACTTGCCCGGGCGCTGCGGGACACGCTGGCCGCCCGTCCGGATGATGGCTCGGGCGTCTGGCTCTTCGGCTATGGGTCGCTGATCTGGAACCCAATCATCCACTATGTGGAAAGCCGTGTCGCCTCCATTGAGGGTTGCAGCGAGCCTTTTGCCTTTCCAACCCTGCGGGCCGTGGCTCCCCTGAGAATCCCGGGCTGGTGCTGGGTCTCGACCGTGGCGGCCGTTGCGCCGGAGTTGCCTTCCGCATTGCGGAAGAGGTGCTCAAAGAGGAGTTGTCCATCATCTGGCGGCGCGAGATGCTGACGGGCGCCTACACTCCTCATTGGGTGCCGTTGCGCGACAGGGCGGGAGAGGTGTTCGGCAGCGGGATCGCCTTCACGATCAACCAAGTCGGCCGCAATACGTCCATTTGCCGGAACCAGAGGTCGTGCAGCGCCTCGCCACGGCAAAGGGCCAGCTAGGCACTGCGGCGGACTACCTGTTCCAGACCCGGGACGGCCTGCAACTTCTCGGGATTCATGATCTGCTCATCGGCCACTTGGCGCGGATCGTGGCCGAGGTGCAGATAGGACATCGTGAAGCCTGAGCGTCAAAGGTCAAGATATAGAAGGGGCGATCCTGCTGGCAGGATGGCTAGCGTTCTGCATCCAGCATGTTGTCGGTCGTCTGTCGCTCACGCCGTATCAATGTTCCCTGACTAACGCCAGGGCTGCTTTGCCTCGATCACCTCCTCGCCTCGCCGTTAACGCGACGGCCGATCTCCTGCGCGGCCCGCGCCTGGTTAGCCACGAAAACGGCAAACTGGTCCGGCGGCATTGCCACGCCTTCCAGGCCGAGCGTGTTGAACTGCTGCACGACGTCCGGCTCGTTCACGGCCCTGGCGACGGCCGCATGCACCTGCTGTACGATCTCGGGCGGCACGCCTGTTGGCATCCAGAGGCCGAACCAGTTCACGACCTCGAAGCCCCCGAGGCCGGCTTCTTCCATCGTGGGCACGTCCGGCATGCCCTTCCAGCGCTTGCTGCCGGTCAGCGCGATAATGCGCAGGTTTCCGCTCTGCACATGCTGCAGGGCGATCTGGGTGCCAACGAAAAACATATCGACCCGGCCAGCCAATAGGTCGTTGGTGGCTTCAGCTACGCCTCTGTAGGGTACCGACAGGATGTCCGCGCCTGTCATAGCCTTCATAACTTCGGCGGGAATGTGGCTGGCCGTGCCGTTGCCCGCATTGGCATAGGTGAGTTTGCCCGGGCTTTTCTTGGCAAGTGCGATCAACTCGGAGAGGTTTGTCGCTTCCACGCTTGGATGCACCACGAGCGCCTGGCCAAAGTTCTGCGCCGCCAGCGTGACGTGCGTGAAGTCCCGCACCGGATCGTAGGTGACGTTTTCATTGAAGGGTGGAATGTTGGTGTGCGACGCCGTCGTGAACAGCCAAGTGTAACCATCCGCGGCCTGGCGTGCCACATAGGCTGTGCCGACCAGGCCACCGCCGCCGGCCCGATTTTCCAGGATCACCGGCTGTCCCAGCGTTGCGGCCAGCTTCGGGATGATGGCACGCAGGATCAGATCGGGCGGCCCGCCGGGCGATGAGGGCACCACCACCCTGATCGGCTTGTTGGGGAAGTCCCGCGCGGACGACGCCGGCTGCGCATGGGCGGTGCTCCAGCCCAGGCTGGCCATGCCCACCATCAAGTGGCGTCGGTTCGTAGGTGGCATCTCTCGGCTCCCCAATTAGAACGTCAGGAAAGTCGCACGGGCTTCTGGGCCTGGACCGAGGATAGAATGGCGTCCAGCAGCACCACGTTATGGACGGCATCGCCGCCGGGCAGCACCATCGGCTGCCCCGCCATCGCCTGCTGCGCGAAATGCTCGAGCTCAGCGCGCTCCGTGCTTGTCTTGGGAAAGGTTAAGACCTCCGGGCGCTGCTTGATGGTGATGTTCTCACGATCGATCCTGCAGACCTTCAGGTCCCATGTATGCAGGTGTTCGACATCGCCGACCTCGACCCAGGCGTTGCTGCCGAACACCTGCAGCCGCCAGGTTTCCGCGGTGGCGATCACGGTGCCAAGATAGCCCGTGGCGCCGCTCGCGAAGCGGAACAGCATCGAGGTGGTGTCGTCCACGCCGAAATCCTGTGCCAGGCGGAAGCTCTGGGCAGTGACCTGCTCCACATGGCCGGCCAGGTAAAGCATCGCGTCCACCACGTGGACACCCCGTCCGGTCATGCCGCCCGCCGGCACCTCCTTCCGATCGTGCCGCCAGTGCCCCTCGGGGAAGCGGTACGCGCTGGGCCCACAGAAGTTACCTTCCAAGTGCAGCACGCGCCCCAGGCTGCCGTCGTCGATCATACGGCGAATGGCCTGCAGCGCAGGCTGGTAGCGCCAATTGTAACCCACGCCGAGCGTCACGCCGTGGTCGGCGCAAACCTGGACGGCACGCTGCGCGCTCGCCGCATCAACGCCGAGCGGTTTCTCACTGAAAACGTGTTTGCCCGCCCGCGCGGCAGCAATAATCTGTTCGGTATGCAGCAGATGTGGCGTCGCCAGTACGACAGCGTCGACGCCGGGGTCGGCCAGCGCATCCTCGTACCGGGACAGCATCCGCAGGCCGTGGGCCTGCGCGAAATCGCGCGACTTGTCGGGCGTCCGCGTGGCGGCGGCGACGAACTGGATGGAAGGGCTGGCGCCATGCACGCTACGGACAAGATTTTGTCCCCAGGTGCCCAGCCCGATGATGGCGGCGCGGATCATGCGGTGACGACCTCCTCCACTCGAATTTCGCGTCCGAGGTGCGCTCGGTCTCGCAGGATACTCTGACCATCCGTCGGTGCCGTGGCGACCACGCCGGAGTTGGTTGCGTCGCCAGCGCCTTCGCGGTGCCGAATGACCACAGGATGGCTTGGCAGATCTGGAGTGCTGCCTGACAAAACCAGTTCCGGCAGGTTCCCACTTCGCCGCTTATACGCATAAGGTGCCGCGCACCGCATGGCGCGCGGCACTCCGAGCCCTGACGGCTCAACGCGGATTCACGCCACACCACTCTGCGATGAACTTCGCCATGGTCAGCGTGCAACGGCGCAAATCCTCAAGGGAGGTCCGCTCGTCAAAGCCGTGGTTGCCCTCGCCCTTCGGTCCATAGCAGAGGGCCGGAATATTGTAGTACCGGCCGTAGTAGCGCGTATCGTTCACCGCGGTCGTACGGCGCTCTTCCATTGGCTTCCCATGCACCTCCACATGGGCGGCTGAAAGCACGGCTTCCGCCTCGCTGCCCGGTTCAAGGACGAAGCCATCCGCCTGGAACCCATGCCAGACAACCTCCGGCGGGTTGTTCGCCAGGAAGTTGTCACTGCCGGACACCTCCTTCACGACGCGCTCGACGGCGGCCATGGCATCCTTCACCTCCGTTGAGGGAAGAAGGCCGATGCGGCAATCCACCTCGCACCAGGCGGGCGTGCTGCTGGCCCAGTCACCACCGCGGATGACGCCCGGATTGAACTTGATGGGATCCCGGATCTCCGCATAGACAGAATCGGAAGCCGCCGCCTGATTCAGTTCCTTGGTATGGGCCACCAGCGCCTGAATGAGGTTATAGGCGGACATGATGGCGTTGGTGCCGTCCTGCGCCACTGCCACGTGAACAGGAACCCCGCGCACGCGCAGGCGGAACCACAGCGTCCCCGTATGGGCGCGGGTGATGGTATGGCCGGTCGGTTCCGGGATCAACACGGCATCGGCGCGGTAGCCGCGCAGCAAGGTCGATAGGGCGCCGTTCCCGGTGCTCTCCTCCTCTGTCACGGTCTGGAGATAAACGTCCGCCGCCGGCTCGTAACCGGCTTCGCGGAGAACATCCATGGCAGCGATCATGCAGGAGACGCCGGCCTTCATGTCATTCGCGCCGCGGCCATAAAGCCAGCCATCACGCACTACCCCGGCGTAAGGGGGATGGGTCCACATGTCCTCGGGGCCTTCTGGCACCACGTCGATATGGCCCTGCATGATCAGGCTGCGGCCGGTTGGGTTCTTCGCGCGATAGGTGCCGACAACCTGGACGGAGCCAGCCGGCTGCACGTCGACCATGGGGGCAGCCTTCTCATGGGACTGAAGCCCCACATCGGCCAGCGTGAAGCGGTCGACCGCATAGCCGCGTTTGGCGAGATCGCGCGCGATCCAATCCTGGAGCGGGCCCTCCTCCCCGCGCCGCGAAGGGAAGCGTACGAGGTCCTGCAGCAGCGCAACCTGCTTATCAAACAGCTTATCGGTCGCACCGCTCAGGCGCGCAAGCATCTCAGAATCAGCCACGTCTTGCATTTCCCCTTTGTCAGTTCGCTCGGGCCGCGCCGGCCGGCGTGGCGAAGATTGCGTTGGTGTACCAGGCAGGCGACGGATCGTAGCGGACGCGCCCCCTCAGGCCGGCCCACAGGACTTTCGGATAGAAGATCGGGATCACGGCCACATCGTCCATGGCAATCCGCATGGCCTCTGCCGTCAGCTCATTGCGCTTCGTCTCATCCATTGTCTGCATCGCCTGCTCCAGGACGCGGTCCATCTCCGGGTTGGAGTAGTGCTGCCGGTTGAAAGGACCCATCCTTGCCTCCGGGTTGCGGGTGGCCACCACCTGCTGGAGCGTGATCGCAGCAAGGTTCGAGGCGTAGGTCGTCATGAACATGGCGAAGTCGCGGTTGGTCGCGCGCGAGAAGAAGGTCGCGGTTGGCAGCACCTCGACACGGGTTTCCACCCCGATACGGGTGAAGCCCTGCGCGATGCCCTGAAGCACCTCCGCATCTCCCGGGAACCAGCCGTTTGGGCCATGAATGGTCATGCGGAAGCCGTTCGGATACCCGGCCTGGGCCAGCAAGGCGCGGGCGCCCGCGACGTCATATGGAATGGGTGCCCGATCCGGAATGCGGCCGATCGCGATCGGCGGAGCGAACTGCTCGGCCGGCCGTCCCTGACCAGCGAGCAGCCGGTCCACGATTCCCTCGCGGTTCATGGACATGGACAGGGCACGGCGGACGCGGAGGTCGCGCAGCGGGTTCCTCGCTAGCGGCTTGCCGTCCCGATCTGTGATGAAGGGAACCTGATCGCGCACGCTGTCGGGGAAGAGGTAGGCTGTGCCGTTGCTCTCGGTGCCAAAGATCTCGACGCGTGGATCGGCGTTCAACCGCGTTACATCCTGCGTCGGCACGCCATCAATCAGGTCGACATCTCCCGAGAGTAGAGCCGCGACCCGAGAGCCCGGGCTACTCACGAAGCGGATCTGGACTCGGTCCCAGGGCGCCTTGGCTCCCCAGAAGCTCGGGTTCCGCTCCACTTCGAGCCGATCGCCCTGCACATAGGAGACGTGACGGTAAGCCCCGGTGCCGATCATGGCGCGGCCATTGTTGAAATCGGCCGTCGTGGAACTCCCGTGAAGCTGCCGAGAGAGAATCATGACCGCTGTGAGCTCAGCATCCAAGAAGGGGGTCGGTTCAGTCGTCGTGATGCGAAGCGTCCGCCCATCGACAATATCGACACTCTTCACCGTCCGAACCGTCGAGGCGAAGGAGCCAGGGCTGTTCGGAACCAGCGGCAGCCGACTAAAGGAGAAGGCGACATCCTCTGGCTTCAGCGGAGTGCCGTCGTGAAATTTGACACCTTCACGCAAGCGGAATTCCCAGGTCAGATCATCAATCGCACGCCACGATTCGGCCAGGAGCGGCACGATCCGGCCGCTGTTGTCGAAGTCGACCATCGGGTCGAAAACCTGGCGGAGGATGGCATTGTTACTATTCGCGCGATGGTAGTGGGGATCCATTGCCGTCGGCGCTGACTGGGCCGCGATCGTCAGATTGTTCTGTGCCTGGGCAACCAGCGGGAGGAAACCACAAACGGTCGCAAGTAGAAGATTGCGCATTTGGAAATTTCCTGCGTTGTTGCAACAACCCTGCCACCCAGGGTGGCGATGTCAACCCGGCGTGATTGGCACAAGCGCATTTCCAATGCGTTCGCCAGCTCGGCGCTTACGCGAGGCGTAACCGCTCGGATTGACGGGCAACAGGAAGCAGCTACGGATGAGTGTGTTGTAAGGGGCGGCCGAGGCGACGCGCCCGGGGTAGGATGGCGAGAGGGCGACGCTCGGCGTTGGCTTTGAACGGCAAGCTGCGCTCTTCTGTAGGATGACGGGCCGCCGTACCGCGACCAAGCGGATGAACTCGACCCTCGCCGCCTCCAGGGCAGCACGACGGGTGCCTCAGGGAGAGAGCGGTTCAGGCCGCCTGCGAAGGACTAAGCCGAGCCCGGCAAGCCCCATGCCGAACAAAGCGAGGGAGGTGGGCTCGGGGACAGGTACGGCAAGCCTCACATTGTCGATGCTTGCCCAGAATTGGTCACCTGTGGCCGAAGCCGGCAAGCCAATCAGTAGCGCGTCGATGGCCAGCCCGGTCAGCGAATTGGCCTGCACCGCCGTCCAGTTCGTGTAGGGAATGGTGCTGATCGCGGCCAGGGTGTAGCGGTCCGTGCCGACAGTGGTTCCCCCGAGAAGGCCGGTGACCGTGACTGTCGTGGGTGTACCAACCACGACATTCCAGGCACTCACGTCGAGACCAAGAAACTGGAAGGTTCCGTTGGTTGCGTTGCTCAGTCGCAACACGCCGCCGCTGCTCGAGCCATCACCCTCCAGATCCTGCCCCGGAATGCCGTCGGAGCCGATCCAGAGTGAGCCGAAGTGGACGGAGTAGGTGAAACCGGCCTCCGCGACTGGCGCGAGCAGGAACTGTGGCGGCGCGGTCTCGAAGGTAATCGTCACCGGCCCAGCGGCTGCTGGCAACGCGGTGAGCAGGGCGAGCACGGCGACGACTGGTGCGAAGCGCATGTCATGAACGCCTTCCGTTCGGGATGCGGGTTCTTGCCCGCGGGCGGTTCGTCCTATGCAAGATCGATACCAGAGCAACCTCTGCCCGGACCGTCTTACCCCTGCCGCCTTTGCTAGACACTTCGAACCCAGGGCCAGGAGCGGCTCCCCGCCCGTGGTGGAAGCGGTGCTGCCTCCAGCTCTGCTGCCATCTTCCACCAATAGCACGCCCTCC
>DATCMG010000265.1:0-8250 GCA_036563555.1 Roseomonas sp.
GGGGCCGGATCCCTTCCCTGCCCCGCGCGGCCGCACTGACGGCCCCCGGCGCGAGACCCCCGAGGAGCGGACGCCCGCCAACACGCTCTGGCTGCATGGGCTGCACGCGGTCGCGGCCGCCCTGGTGAACCCGCGCCGCCGCCTACGCCGCCTGCTGCTGACCGCCGATGCCGAGGCCGCCCTGACAGCACGCCTGCCCCCGGGCACCTTCGCCGCCCGCAAGATCCAGCCGGAGCGAGTGGAGGACCGCGCGCGGTTCCACACCTTCCTGCCCGAGGATTCGGTGCATCAGGGCGCCGCGCTGCTCGCCGAGCCCCTGCCGGCGGTGGCGCTGGACGATGCGCTAAAGGCGTCGGACGGCCCGGTCCTGCTGCTCGACCAGGTGACGGACCCGCGCAATGTCGGCGCCATCCTGCGCTGCGCCGCCGCCTTCGGGGCCGCGGCCGTGGTGGTGCAGGACCGCCATGCCCCTCCGGAGACCGGTGCGCTGGCCCGCGCCGCCTCGGGCGCGTTGGAAATCGTGCCGATGGTGCGGGAGGTGAACCTTTCCCGCGCGATACGCCATCTGCAGGACGGTGGCGCCTGGGTGCTGGGGCTGACGGGCGATGCCACGCGCACCCTGGCGGAGGCGAAGCCGTCGGACCGGCGGGTCGGGCTGGTGCTGGGCGCCGAGGGCGGCGGGCTCCGCCGGTTGCAGCGTGAGACCTGCAACGAGCTGGTCCGCCTGCCGATCACCACGGCGATGGAGAGCCTCAACGTCTCCGCCGCCGCCGCGGTCGCCCTCTACGAGATCGGCCGGGCCTGATGGACGCGCTGGCGGAACGCATCCTGGCCGATCGCAGGGCGGGAAAAGGCTTTCCCGCGCTGGGCGCCGACACGCCCGCCGATATGGCGGCGGGTTATGCCCTGCAACTCCGCCTCGCCCGGACGATGGGCGCGGTGCCGCCGGCCGGCTTCAAGATCGGGGCAACGTCGAAGGGGATGCAGGCCTATCTCGGCCTCGATCACCCCTGCGCGGGCTTCTGCCCGGCAGAGGGCATCCAGGAGCATGCGGGCGCCTTCCGCCTCAAGGATTTCCGGCAGGCCGGGGTCGAATGCGAGATCGGCCTGCGCCTCGGCCGCGACCTCTCCCACGGGGTCCACACGCGCGAGGCCGTGGCGGAGGCGGTGGAGCACGTCTTTGCGGCGATCGAGGTGGTGGACCAGCGTTACGAGGACTTCCTGGCGCTCGGCGCGCCAGGGCTGATCGCGGACCAGATGTTCCATGCCGGCGGCGTGGTCGGCGCCCCCGCCTCGGGCTGGCCTGGGCTGGAGCTGGAAGCGGCACATGGGCGGCTGCTGGTGGACGGGGCGGAGCGTGGGCATGGCGTGGGCGCCGACCTGCTCGGCCACCCGCTGGACGCACTGGCTTGGCTCGCCGGCTCCCCGGCAGCGGAGGTCTTCGGCGGGCTGCGGGCCGGGCAGGTGATCTTCCTCGGTTCGGTCACGCCGGCCTTGTGGCTTGAGGGCCCCTGCGAGGTGACGGCTTCCTTCGACCTACTAGGCGCGGTGACGGCACGCTTCGTCTGACGCAGCCGTGATGTCACGGGGCGCCCTGCGGTGACGGGTCGTTAAGCTTTTGCGCAGAAATTGGGGGCCTGCACCCGCAAGGGGCCATACCGTGCCAGAAGGGCTTCCCGGAGAAGGAAATCCTTCATGCAGTCCGCCCCGCGATTTTCGGAAGAGTTTTCAGTCGTGCCCAATGCGTGGCACGCCCTGCCGGACGAACTTCAGCTCACCCTGTCGCGTGAGGCGCTGCGGCGCGCGGCGGAGACGCTCGCCGAGCACGCAGAGCTTCTGGCCACCGAGATGGAAGCCGGCACGCTGCTGGACCAGGGCGGGCCGGATGCGCTGCGGCTCTTCGCTGCCGTGGTTCGCGCCACCAATCGTGACGGCTTCGCGACTGTCGGAACTGCCTGAGGCGAGCGCAAGGGGAGCGCCAAGCGTCCTTGGCATGCATGCCCCCAGCTTCCGGCAAAGATGAACATGTGGACATGTCGCACTGCAGCACCAATCTTCCGCCTGGGGATAGGGAGGAGTAATAAAAAGAGGTTCCATCCCATGCTTATCGTATCTGCTATCATCCTTGCCGGTCTTGTCGCCGCCCAGGTCACTGTCCGTCTTGCCCAGGATCACTTCGAGGAACTCCGGCTGCTGCCGCGAATGCCGCAGGAGTACTGACCCGGATGCAACCGCGCCCGGGCTTTCCCGGGCGCGGAGGGCGCAGTTGCAGGGCGAGGGAATCGATCCCCCGCCCTTTAGCTTAAAAAGCCTTCATTAAGTCGAGTTGTAGAGGCGAAACTGCGGCTCCTCGATTCGCAGGCGGCCGGCCATCGTACCCATTGGCAGTACCTTGTCGCGCAGGCGAATGGCCTTATGGTGCCAAGAATTTTCGCCGACCTTCATATCTGGCATACGAACCTGTGCCGAATGCCTTTCTTTTGGAGTTGATATGGCCGATTAGTTCCAAGCCTAACTCTGACTAGGCATCCCGGAATCAATGGTCTAGGATGTGATCGAAAGCCGGCTTCGTCCTGGAGAATCACTGACGAACCGAAAAGTTCTTCCAGTCGAAGCAAGCAGCACGTGTGGTACAACAAAATCTATCAATTCGGATCCCTTGAAGTATCACACAACAGAGAGGCGCAAATGGCAGATAGAGACGATTCACCACAAAGCAGGAAGGAGAAGATTGGCGAACTCGTCGTAGCGGCAAGACGCCTCGGGTTAACATTAGTCGAAAATAAGTTCTCCGAGAAGTTTCTGCGCAGTCTCAGGCTGGAAGTAAAGACACTTCTGGACGTAGGTGTACATCAAGGGACGCCAGAACTATATAAAGCCTTCAACAAGAGCCGGATCGTTTCGTTCGATCCGAGCCCGGTATCGCTGGAGATCATCCGCAAGCGTTACCCCCAACTTGAGCCTGATTTCAACCTTGTTGCCCTCGGAGATGAGCCCGGAATGGTTCAACTCAACTTAATGGAGGGCGGATCAACTATCATGGACACGGTCAATCCCGCCGAAAAAAGTCCACGCTTTGCCGGCAAGATTGATGTGCCCGTTGTTACATTGGACAGCGTCATCGCAGAAAAGCAGTACGAAGCTCCATTCGGCATAAAGATAGACGCAGAGGGTTACGAGATCAAAATCCTCCGTGGCGCCAAACGCACCCTTGAAGAATGCGAGTTTGTGATTGCGGAGCTAAGTGTCCGGCGTCGCTTCAAAGATCAGTACCAATTTAGTGAAGTTGTGGCGTTACTGGCAGAGGCCGGTTTCGAGTTTTTTTGCACACTCAGCGACAAGCCCGGCATTCCAATGTTCTACGATTGCTTGTTCTTGAAGCGGACAAGCAACCTGATAACAAATCAAAAACGGTGAACTTGCGCTGGTGCGGGAACCGGGCTGCCTGGTAAATCCGCTGCCGTCCTGCGTCGAATCGTTTCGGCGAGAAGGGCCGGGTGTGCCACTGCTGGTTCACCCGGCGTCAGCGGTCCCCTGACCTGTGTGCACAGCGTCATGCTTAGTGAGGATCGAGCACCTTTCTCGCCTGCGTGTTCGGCCAATGTCCAGCCCGAAACTGCAACTGGCCCGTGTAGAGGCTGCAATTTTTCAGATAATTCCTTGATTACAGGAACTTTTCTTGGTGCCGGGTGAGGGGATCGAACCCCCGACCTTCGGTTTACAAAACCGCTGCACTACCGCTGTGCTAACCCGGCCCGATCCGTCCTATAGCAATCCTCGCGGCGGTGTCGCCAGGGCCTCGCGGGTTTGCCGCCCCTCTCCTCTCTCTTTAGCCTCCCGCTGCCCTCCCCCTGCGAAGGTCCTGTGGAAGAAGACGCCTCCCCTATCCCCCTGCCCCGCATGTCCGATGCGGAGTTCCGGCTCTTCGAGAGCGTGGTCCGCTGCGCGGCCAGCTATGTCGAGTTCGGGGCGGGAGGCAGCACCTGCCTGGCGGCATCGCTGGTGGAGGGGTCGATCGTCTCGGTCGACTCTTCGCCCGAATGGCTGGACCAAGTGGCGAAGGCCTGTGCGTCGCGGCCGGGCTGGACCCAACCGAGGCTGCTCCATGTGGATATCGGCCCGGTCGGTGAATGGGGCCGCCCGACGGACCCATCCACCCAGGACCGTTGGCCCGGCTATCACGAGGCCCCCTGGTCGATCCCCGGCGCCGAATCGGCAGATCTCTACATGGTGGACGGGCGATTCCGGGTGGCCTGCGCCATGCAGGTGCTGCTGCGCTGCCGCTGGGATGCGCTGCTGGTCATGCATGATTTCAGTTCCCGCCGGGGTTACCATGTGGTCCGGCAGATGGCGCGGGAGGTGGCGATCGCCGAGGATCTCTCGGTTTTCCAGCGCCGGGCGGATTTCGATGTCGAGAAGGCCCGCGCGATCCTGGTGAGGCACGCTTTCGATCCCGGCTGAAAGCTGCTGAAAACCGGCCCCGTCCACCCTATGTTCCGGGGGCCATGGATACACTTCCGCCTGTTCTCTTCCAGCCGATCCGCCGCCCAGTTCCGGCGGGCGGGACGGCCCTTAAGGTCGTTTCCCCCTATGAGCCCGCCGGCGACCAGCCGCGGGCCATCGAGGATCTCGTCAAGGGGCTGAGGGAGCGGAGCGAGCGCGACCAGGTTCTGCTCGGCGTCACCGGCTCGGGCAAGACCTTCACCATGGCGAAGGTGATCGAGGCGGTGCAGCGTCCGACCCTGATCCTGGCGCCGAACAAGACTCTGGCTGCACAGCTCTATGGAGAGATGAAGTCCTTCTTCCCCGACAATGCGGTGGAATACTTCGTCTCCTATTACGATTACTACCAGCCGGAAGCCTATGTCCCGCGCACGGACACCTATATCGAGAAAGACGCCCAGATCAACGAGCAGATCGATCGCATGCGCCACTCCGCCACCCAGGCGCTGCTGGAGCGGCGGGACGTGATCATCGTTGCCTCCGTGTCCTGCATCTACGGCATCGGCTCGGTCGAAACCTACGGCAACATGACCGTGAAGCTGGAGATCGGTGGCAAGATCGACCGCGACCTGCTGGTGAAAGCCCTGGTCGAGCTGCAATATCGTCGCAACGACACCGCCTTCCAGCGCGGCACCTTCCGCGTGCGGGGCGAGACGGTGGATGTCTGGCCCTCCCATCTCGAGGACCGCGCCTGGCGCATCTCCCTGTTCGGGGATGAGGTGGACGGGCTGCGCGAGTTCGACCCGCTGACCGGCGAGGTGGCGGGCGAGATGGAGCGCGTCGCGGTCTACGCGAACAGCCACTACGTCACGCCCCGCCCGACGCTGATCCAGGCCATCCGCGACATCAAGCAGGAGCTGCGCGAGACGCTGGCGCGGCTGCATGCCGAGGGCAAGCTGCTGGAGGCCCAGCGGCTGGAGCAGCGCACCACCTTCGACATCGAGATGATGGAGACGACCGGCGCCTGCAAAGGCATCGAGAACTACTCCCGCTACCTCTCCGGCCGCGGCCCCGGCCAGCCGCCGCCGACGCTGTTCGAATACCTGCCGGAAGGTGCGCTGCTGATCGTGGACGAAAGCCATGTCACGGTGCCGCAGATCGGCGGCATGGCGCGCGGTGACTTCGCGCGCAAATCCGTGCTTGCGGATTTCGGCTTCCGCCTGCCCTCCTGCATGGACAATCGCCCCCTGAAGTTCGAGGAGTGGGAGCAGTTCCGGCCGGAGAGCATCTTCGTCTCCGCCACACCCGGCCCGTGGGAGATGGAGCGCACCGGCGGCACCTTCGCCGAGCAGGTCATCCGCCCCACCGGCCTGATCGACCCGCCGACCGAAATCCGCCCCGTGGAGCGTCAGGTGGACGATCTGCTGGCCGAATGCCGCGAGGTCATCGCCCAGGGCGGGCGCGTGCTGGCCACGACCCTGACCAAGCGCATGGCCGAGGACCTGACGGAGTATATGACGGAGACGGGCATCAAGGTCCGCTACCTGCACTCCGACGTGGACACGCTGGAGCGGATCGAGATCATCCGCGATCTGCGCCGCGGCGTGTTTGACGTGCTGGTGGGCATCAATCTCCTGCGCGAGGGGTTGGACATCCCGGAATGCCGCCTCGTCGCCATCCTCGATGCAGACAAGGAGGGTTTCCTCCGCTCCACCACATCCCTCATCCAGACCATCGGCCGCGCCGCGCGCAACGCGGAAGGCCGCGTGATCCTCTATGCCGACCGCATGACCGACAGCATGCGCCGCGCCATCGAGGAGACGGACCGGCGCCGCGCGAAGCAGGTGGCCTATAACGAGGCCCACGGCATCACGCCCCAGACCATCCGCCGCGACATCTCCGACGTGCTGCAATCCGTCTATGAGCAGGATTACGTCACGGTCGAGGCGGTGGAGGACGACCCCGGCGCCAACTTCATCGGCCACAACCTTCGCGCCAGCATCGCCGAGCTGGAGCGCCGCATGCGTGCCGCCGCCGCTGACCTGGAATTCGAGACCGCCGCGCGGTTGCGCGACGAGATCAAGCGGCTGGAGAATCTGGAGCTCGGCCTGGACGCGCCGCCCCCATCTGGGCACGAGGCACGAACGAAGGGGGATTGGAAGCCGAAGCCACTAGGGCCGGGCGGAGGCGGGTATGATCCGGACAAGCGTTCCACCCGTACTGCTTCGCGCGGAGCGCCTCGGCGGAAGGCCAAGGCGGGGTAGGTGCCCCCAGGAGGCTTTGCCCTTTGATCACCTTTGCGCGGTCTGACAAAGACCGAGCATGAACTGACCGTTCCGGCTGGAACGGAGGCCGGCATGGGTGAGCCGGACTTTGCCGGTGGTTTTGGCAAGCGGGTTGTTGGCGGGGTTGAGGATGGGCTGTCGCACCGGACCTTTGCTCTCCCGCGCCCCGTTGGTTCAGCGAATCAAGAAAATACTCGTCAGCGCATCGGGCGGCCAAGCGGCACCCCGGCCTCGCAAACGAGGCCGGACACTTCCCAGGCGAAGGACACACCCCCGCCAAGTTGCACCCGAAGCATGCCGTTGAAGACCCGGGTGCCGAAGCCCCGACGTTCCGGGGATTTCCAGATCGGTGGTCCCCCGATCTCTGCCCAGCGCAGGTACAGGACCTGGGTGGCGCCCCATTCGATGGGCGATGCCGTGCTCCAGCACCAGCCGGTCGGCCTTGCGGCTGCGCGGCCCTGCCGGGCCCAGCAGCTCCGCCATGTCGCGCCCCACCAGCTCGGCGGGCACGGTGCCGAAGGCCTCGGCCAGATGGGCATTGGCGAAGACGCAGCGGCCCTCGCGGTCGGCCGCGCTGATGAAGGCCGGGACCGTGTCGATGACCTGGGCCAGGGCTTCGCGGCTGTCGCGCAGCAGGCGCTCGCGCGAGATCTCGCTCTCCGCCAGCTCGCGCTCGAGCACCCGGGCGTGCATGCGCAGCAACTGCTGCTGCCGGCGCAGGTCCAGCAGGTTGCGCACCCGGGTGCGGAACTCGACATGATCGACCGGGCTGAGCAGGAAGTCCGTCGCCCCCGCCTCCAGGGCCGCGAGCCGGAAGCTGCGGTCCTGGAACACCGTCACCACCACGATGGGCAGGTCGGCCCCGTTCGCCATTCCCCGCACGCGCCGGGTGAAGGCCGCCCCGTCCAGCCCCGGCATGCGGAAATCGGTGATGATCAGGTCGGGCTGGTGCTGCTCCAGCCAGAGAAGCGCCTCCTCCGGATGGCCCAGGCTCTCGACCCGCGCCCCCTCCACCTTCGCCGCCAGCTTCGTGTAAACACGGCGATTGGTGTCCTGATCGTCAACGATCAAGATCAAAGGCGTCGTCAAGCGCACCAGTTCTTCTACCGCCCGAATGTCCAAGGCTGGACCCAACCAACGGTTGCAAGTCCGCTACCAGCACATCAAAATAGTCCCGCCAACCTGCCTTGTGTCAAGATTTCCTTCAATGCTTCTCTTCAATTATAAAGAGGGAGAAAGGACCGGGTAGCCTGCGCCAAGAGGCCAAGCCCCGGCAACACAGGCACGCGACGCCTTCAGGTCACGGCTGGCCCGCTCGATGCGGGGTCCGGGGTGGCCGCTACCCTCTGGAGAAGGTCCGGAGGCAGAACCTCCGGTGGCTACCCGTCCAGCCGCACATCCGCGTTCCGCGCCACCTCGCGCCATTTCGCGATCTCCGCCCGCACGAAGGCGGTTGCCTCCGCCGGCGTCTGCGGGGCGGGCGTACCACCGAGTTGCATCATGCGCGCGGCGAAGGCCGGGT
>DATCMG010000267.1:0-6333 GCA_036563555.1 Roseomonas sp.
CGGCGGGTGTGGCGGGGGAGGGCGGTTGCGAAGTGGGGGCGGCGGGAGCCGGGGCGGGCGGGTTCGGTAGGGCGACCTCGGGTGCTGCGGGCGCCTGCGGAGCCTCGGGCCGTGATGTGGTCTGCGGGGCCGCGGCCGTCCCCACCAGCTCAGGCACGGGCGAGGAGGCGGCAACCGCCATCGCGATACGCGAGGCGGCCGGCTCGATGGCCGGGACATTTCCGGCCGGCGGGTTGGCGCGGACCATCGGGGCCTGGCTTTCCTCGGAAATCTCGGGAGCCCTGCCGCCCCTGGCCTTGCTCTTGCGTGGAGCCGGCGGGCTGCCCTGCTCCGGGCCACCGAGCGCCTTGGCCCCGGCTCGCGCCACCTCTGGCGGGGTCCGGCCGCTCTGTCGCTTCTGGCTCATCCCTGCGTCCTCCCCCTATTCTTCGGCGCCCCGGCCGGCGCGTCGGCTTTCCCGGCGTCCCGTTCCGTGGCTTCCGCCGGTCGCCGTTCTGCGGCAAACCCCCGTGGAGAGGATCGTGCGATGCGAGAGCAGGCCATGCCATCCCGGCCGGATGCCGTCCGGTATGGGGAAGCTAGGGACCGGGACCGGACGAGACAAGCGCGCCCGGCCGCGTTGCTTGCCACGCTGGCGGCATGCCTGGCCCTTGGCGGATGCGTGGGCTCCCCGGCCGAGGGGCCTTTCGAATTCTACCGCCAGCTCTCGGGCGAGGCGCTGGAAGGCCGGCCGCTGCCACCTGGCCTCGACCAGGGCAGCCCGAATCTCGGCACCGTGCCGCAGCGCCCGGATCGCGGCCCGGCCAGCGCGCGGGCCGAGTTGTCCGACCTGCTGGCCGCCAACCGCGCCGCAGCCGCCAACCCCTTGCGGCCCGGCGCGCCCGTGCCGGAACGCCCGGCGACCCAGGGGCTGGCCGCCATCCCCGCCTTGCCGCCGGCCCCGCCGCGCCTGGCGCCGGCGCCCGCCATCGGCGCCGGTCCGGCCACCCTGCTGCTCCCCGGCACCGAGGCGCCGCGCATGGAGGAGGCCGCCCCGTCCGCGCCGGCGCCGGAACTGACCGCCCCGCCACCGCCCGATCTCGCGGCGCCGCCCAGCTTCCCGCCGATCGCGCCTCGCGGCCTCTGACCGCCGCCGCTATCCTGACCCCAGAAGAACACCGAGCACCCGGATCATGACCGAAGAGTTCCACCGAATCCGCCGCCTGCCGCCCTATGTCTTCGCGGAGGTGAATGCCGCCAAGGCCAAGGCGCGCGGGGCTGCCGAGGACGTGGTGGATCTCGGCATGGGCAACCCGGACAGCCCGACGCCGCCGCACATTGTGGCGAAGCTGATCGAGGCGGTGCAGGATCCGCGCACGCATCGCTACTCCGCCTCCAAAGGCATTCCCGGGCTGCGGAAGGCCCATGCCGCCTATTACGCCCGCCGCTTCGGGGTGAAGCTGGACCCGGAGACGGAGGTGATCGCGACGCTCGGCTCGAAGGAGGGGCTGGCTAACCTCGCCCAGGCTATCGCCTCGCCGGGCGATACGATCCTGGTGCCGAATCCGTCCTACCCCATCCACCAGTTTGGTTTCCTGATCGCGGGCGCCTCGGTGCGCTCGATCCCCTACACGCCGGATGACGAAATGCTGCGCGCGATCGACCGCGCCGTGCGGCATTCCGTGCCGAAGCCGACGGCGGTGATCGTCAATTTCCCCTCCAACCCGACCGCGCTCGTCGCCAGCATCGAGTTCTACCGCGAGCTGGTGGCCTTCTGCCGGAAGCACGAGATCTACATCCTGTCGGATCTCGCCTATGCCGAGCTGTATTACGGCGACACGCCGCCGCCCTCCGTGCTGGAGGTCGAGGGCGCGAAGGACGTGACGGTGGAGTTCACCTCCATGTCCAAGACCTACAACATGCCGGGCTGGCGCATGGGCTTCGCGGTGGGCAATCCGAAGCTGATCGCGGCGCTGACGCGGGTGAAGTCCTATCTCGACTACGGCGCCTTCACGCCGATCCAGGTGGCGGCGACGGCCGCGCTCAACGGGCCGCAGGACTGCATCGCGGAAATGCGCGCGCTCTACAGGGAACGGCGCGACGTGCTGGTGAAGGGGCTCAGGCAGGCGGGCTGGGACGTGCCTTCCCCGGAAGCCTCCATGTTCATCTGGGCGCCGATCCCGGAGCGGTTCAGGCATCTCGGCAGCGTCGAATTCTCCAAGCTGCTGCTGGCCCGCGCCAAGGTAGCGGTGGCGCCCGGCATCGGCTTCGGCGAGCATGGCGACGACCATGTGCGTATCGCGCTGGTCGAGAACACGCACCGCATCCGCCAGGGGCTGCGCGGCATCAGGAGCTTCCTGCAGGGCGACAATGTCGCGCCCGCACTGGATGAAGCCTCTTCGGCGCCCTTGCGGGATGAAGCTTCCTCGCCCCTGCGGGGCGATGCGAAAGAGGACGCCGTCCGCGCATGACCCGTCCTCTCGCGGTCGCTGTGGCCGGCCTTGGTACGGTGGGGGCCGGGGTGCTCGGCCTGCTGCGCCAGAATGCGGAGATCGTCGCGGCCCGTGCCGGGCGGCGCGTCGCGGTTACCGCCGTCTCCTCGCGCGACCGGACGCGCGATCGCGGCATCAGCCTTGAAGGGCTGCGCTGGTATGACGATCCCGTGGCCCTCGCCAATGATCCCGCCATCGACGTGGTCGTGGAAACCATCGGCGGCAGCGAGGGCCCGGCGCGCGCACTGATCCAGGCGGCGCTGGCGGCCGGCAAGCCGGTCGTGACCGCCAACAAGGCGCTGATGGCGATTCATGGCGCGGAACTGGCCGAGGCGGCACAAAAAGCCGGCGTGCCGCTGGCCTTCGAGGCAGCGGTCGCGGGCGGCATTCCCGTCATCAAGGCGGTCCGCGAGGGGTTGGCCGGCAACCGCATCAACCGCGTGACCGGGATCCTGAACGGCACCTGCAACTACATCCTGACCCAGATGCGGGAGCGCGGGCGGGAATTCGCGGAAGCGCTGACCGAGGCGCAGAAGCTCGGCTATGCCGAGGCCGATCCGACCTTCGACGTGGACGGCATCGACGCGGCGCATAAGCTGGCGATCCTCGCCGCGCTGGCCTTCGGCCGCCCGGTGGACTTCAGCGCCGTGCATGTCGAGGGCATCCGGGCCGTCTCCGCGCTCGACATCAAGCTTGCGGAGGAGCTGGGCTATCGCATCAAGCTGCTCGGCATCGCCTCCTGCTCCGCTGCGGGGGTGGAAAGCCGGGTGCATCCCTGCATGGTGCCGGCCTCGCACCCTGTCGCGACGGTGGATGGCGTGTTCAACGCCGTCGTGGCGGAGGGCGATCATGTCGGCCGCGTGGTGCTGGTCGGGCGCGGTGCGGGTGCGGGGCCGACGGCGAGCGCCGTCGTATCGGACCTCGTGGATATCGCCCGTGGGCGCCATACGCCGGTCTGGGGCGCGGAATCCTTCTCTAACCTGCCATCCGTCGGCATGGAGCGGCATTCCGGCGCCTATTACCTCCGCCTGATGGTGGTGGATCGCCCGGGCGTGATCGCGGACGTCACCGGCGTGCTGCGGGATGCCGGAATCAGCCTGGAATCGATGCTCCAGCGCGGCCGCGCCCCTGGCGAGGCGGTGCCGGTGGTGCTCACCACCCATGAGTCCCGCGAGCCCGCGATGCGCGAGGCGATTGCCCGCATCGCCGCGCTCGACGCCGTTCTCGAACCCCCCGCACTGATCCGGATCGAAAACCCATGACCAACGGCATCAACATCAACGCGCCGCTCCAGAGCGACCGCAACCTGGCCATGGAACTGGTGCGCGTGACCGAGGCGGCCGCGCTCGCCTCGTCCCGCTGGATCGGCCGGGGTGACAAGAACAGCGCCGATGGCGCGGCGGTGGACGCCATGCGCCGCGCCTTCGACAGCGTCGCCATCGCCGGCACCGTCGTGATCGGCGAGGGCGAGATGGACGAGGCGCCGATGCTCTATATCGGCGAGAAGGTCGGTGCCGGCGGTCCCGATGTGGACATCGCCGTGGACCCGCTGGAGGGCACCTCCATCTGCGCCCGCGGCATGCCCAACGCGATCGCGACGGTGGCGGTGGCGGAGAAGGGTGGCTTCCTGCACGCGCCCGACATCTACATGGACAAGATCGCGGTGGGCCCCGGCCTGCCGGAGGGCGTGGTGCATATCGATGCCAGCCCGAAGGAGAACCTGAAGAACCTGGCCCAGGCGAAAAAGGCGCAGATCGAGGACATCGTCGTCTGCGTGCTGGACCGCGACCGCCACAAGGAGATCATCCGCGCCTGCCGCGAGGCCGGGGCGCGCATCATGCTGATCCCGGACGGCGATGTGGCGGGCGTCGTCGCCTGCTCGCAGCCCGAGGCGGGGGTGGACCTGTATCTGGGCTGGGGCGGCGCGCCGGAGGGCGTGCTGGCCGCCGCCGCGCTGCGCTGCATCGGCGGCCAGATGCAGGGCCGGCTGATCTATGAGACGGACGAGCAGCGCGAGCGCGCGAAGTCCATGGGCATTTCCGATCCGGATCGGATCTTCAATGTAGGCGACATGGCGAAGGGCGATGTGATGTTCTCCGCCACCGGCGTGACCACGGGCGCCATGCTGCGCGGCGTGCGGCGCCACGCGACGGGCGCGGTGACGCATTCCATCGTGATGCGCAGCAAGACCGGCACCGTCCGCTACATTGAGGGCCACCACAACTTCATGATCAAGCCGAACACCTACATTGCCTGACGGAACCTTGATGGAGGCCGCGGGCGCCGTTGCGGAGGACGCCGTCCTCGGCGTCACGCGAAGCGCCACCGGCCGCCGCTGGGTGTGGCGGGCGGCCGATGCGCGCACTGGCCTGGCCATCGCGCAGCGGCTGGAGGTGCCGGAACTGGTCGGACGCCTTCTCGCGGCGCGCGGCGTCGGTGTCGAGGCGGCTGCGGACTTCCTGGAGCCGCGCCTGCGGGCGCTGATGCCCGATCCCTCCTGCCTTCGGGACATGGATCGGGCCGCCGAGCGTCTGGCCGAGGCCGTGCGCGCTGGCGAGCGGGTGGCGGTTTTTGCGGATTACGACGCGGATGGTGCCTGTGCCGGCGCGCTGATCCTGCGTGTGCTGCGCGATCTCGGCGTGCCTGCCACGCATTATGTGCCTGACCGGATCAAGGAGGGCTACGGCCCGAACGCCCCGGCCATCGCGGCGCTCTGCGACGCAGGGGCGACGCTGATCGTCTGCGTGGATTGCGGTATTTCTGCTCATGCGGCGTTGGAGGTGGCGAAGGGCCGGGCCGATGTGGTCGTGCTGGACCACCACAAGGCGGAGGGGCCGCCACCGACAATCCTAGCCACCGTTAATCCGAACCGGCTGGATTGCAATTCGGGCCTGCGTGGCCTCTGCGCCGGGGCCGTTTGTTTCATGGCGGCCGTCGCGCTGCACCGGGCCTTGCGGAAATCGGGCTTCTTCGAGGGCCGTGCCGAGCCACCGTTGCTGGATCTGCTGGACCTCGTCGCCACCGCGACGGTCTGCGACGTGATGCCGCTGACCGGACTGAACCGCGCCTTGGTGGCCCAGGGGCTGCGCGTCATGGCCCGGCGCAGCCGCCCCGGCATCGCCGCCCTGCTGGAGGTGGCGGGGGTGAAGGAGGCGCCGACGGCGCATTCCCTCGGCTTCGGCCTGGGGCCGCGCATCAACGCCTCCGGCCGGATCGGCGAGAGTGATCTCGCCCTGCGGCTGCTGCTCGAATCCGACGCGCTCGAGGCACGCGCCATGGCGGAGCGACTCGACGCCACCAACCGCCGGCGGCAGGAGGTGGAGGCCGAGGTGATGGGCACCGCGCTCCATATGGCGGAGCAGGCGATGGCGGCCGGAAGTCCCGTGCTTCTCATCTGCGGGGATGGATGGCATCCGGGTGTTGTCGGGATCGTGGCCGGGCGGGTGAAGGAACGGTTCAACCGCCCCACCCTCGTGGCTGGCGTGGCGGACGGGCTGGCCAAGGGCTCCGGGCGCTCCGTGCCCGGGCTGGATCTCGGTGCCGCCGTTATCGCGGCGCGTCAGGTCGGGCTGCTGGAGACGGGGGGCGGGCACGCCATGGCCGCCGGCTTCAGCTTCCGCGTGGAGCGGCGCGAGGCCCTGCAGGCTTTCCTGAACGAGCGCCTGGCTGCCGCCACCGTACTGCCGGACGCGGCTGCCCTGGTCGTGGAAGGAACGCTTTCCGTCGCGGCGGCGAATACGGTGCTCGCGGAGCAGGTGGGCCGTCTGGCGCCTTTCGGCACAGGCAATGAGGAGCCGGTTTTCGCGATTCGCCATGCGCGTGTGGCCCGCGCCGACCGTGTGGGCAAGGAGGGCGCCACCAT
>DATCMG010000492.1:0-1722 GCA_036563555.1 Roseomonas sp.
TGGACGGTGCGAATGTCGAAATCAACGAACGCGTCGGCCGCGACAACATCTTCATCTTCGGCCTGACCGCGCATGAAGTAGCCGAGCACAAGCACGCGGGCTACGATGCGCGCACGGCAGTGGCGGTTTCACCCGAACTGCGCGGTGCGCTGGATGCCATCGCCTCCGGCGTCTTCTCCCCGGGAGAGCCAGAGCGCTACCGCGGCCTGGTGGACGGGCTTCTGCATGACGACCGTTATCTCGTCACCGCAGACTTCGATTCCTATCACGCGCGGCAGCGTGACGTGGCGGTGCGTTGGGCGCAGCCGGAATCCTGGTGGCGCGCGGCGGTTCTGAACACCGCCCATGTCGGCTGGTTCTCATCGGACCGCACCATCCGCGAGTATGCCGAGGACATCTGGAGAGTGACGGCCGGCTGAGGACCAGCCCGCCATCAACACAGGCATGGCGGGCCTAGTGCTGCAGGCGGCGGAGCATCTCCTGCGTCGCAGCCTCGACCTCATCGACCAGGATGGCCCGGATCGCGGCCCCGTCCGTCAGGCTTGAGGAACCGGTCCGCTCGAACAGGCTGACGAGTTGCCGGATCTCCTCTGCCGCCGAGCGCAGATAGGTAACGGGATCGTCGGTCTTTCGCAGACCTTCCTCAAGCACGGTGCGGATGGCAGCAGCCATGTTCTTCCGCAGCGTCTCCTCGCCCATGCTTTCATCCTGTCCCACGGCATTTCGACCGTTCGATGCGCATATCATGCACCCTGATGGACGGGAACGTGCCACATCGCCGAGAGTACGACGGGCAACCACCCAGTTTACTAAAACGCCTTTGACAGGGCACCGCACTGTCACTTCTGCGATGGGCAGACATGTCGCTTAACTCCGATCGGCGCCAGTTACACGCTATCGCGAAGCTTCCTGCCATCATTCAGATTGCCTCGCTCCATCACGTTGCACCATCGATACCAGAACAGCTTACTGCGGAATTGGCCCTGCCCCGCAAGCAACATCGTGACGGCACCGCAAGGTTTACCCGCCATGGTAGCGGCACCCTGTTCCTCTTCCCGTGGATGGGGAGACGGCCTAGTCTCGGTGGACAGGAACAAAGCAGGGAAACCCGTGCGCGTGGATGAGCCGATCGATCGCCTCCTGCGCGCTTGCGGTCTGCGAAGCTTCGCATATCTCCGCTATCCTCCCGTTCGGATCGAGCCTGCCGCCCCTCGTCCGGCGCCCGAGTTGCCGGCGTCCTTGCAGGACGAGGCAGTCCGCATGGCCGAGGAGGTGACGCTACCCCCCGAGCCGCTTCCGCGCGCTCCGCCGCCCGCGGAGGTTATCAACCCACCCCCTGCCTCCCCGCTCGAAGCGGCGCGGCTCTCTGCTCCAGCGACGACACGCCTGGCCTCGCGGCCGGCGCCCGCCCGGGTGCCCCAGGTCGCGCAGCCCTCGCCCATCCAGGCATCCCCGATGCGGCGCTTCGCCCTGCTGGACGAGGTTTCGGCGGAAATGGCCGCACCACATGCCATGCCGCCGCAGAAAGGCGCCCGGCCAGCCCGGGTGCCCTTCCCACCCCCAGCGGTGCCCGGGCCGGCGCCGGAATCGGCCTCTCCTCGCGCCCGGCCGCGCCTTCGCGTGCGCCGGCCACCCCAGCCCGGGGCGGACGCATAATGCCGCTGGTCGCCTTCGTCTCGCCCAAGGGCGGCGTGGGGAAGACCACGCTCGCAGCCAATATCG
>DATCMG010000271.1:0-1996 GCA_036563555.1 Roseomonas sp.
GGTGAACTTCATGGTCTCAGGCCCCGCTTTTTAGGATGCGTCGTGCAGGGTGAAGGGGGAGAGCGGGCTGGTCGCGTAATGGCGGAGCCAGCGCAGATCGGCCTCGTAGAAGGGCCGCAGGTCGGGGATGCCGTGCTTGAGCATGGTGATCCGCTCGATTCCCATGCCGAAGGCGAAGCCCTGCCAGACCCGCGGGTCGAGGCCGACATTGGCCAGCACCTTCGGATGCACCATGCCTGACCCTAGGATCTCCAGCCAGTCGCCACCCTGGCCCAGCTCGCCGGTCTTCCGGCTCCAGCCGATATCGACCTCCATGGAGGGCTCGGTGAAGGGGAAGTAGCTCGACCGGAAGCGGACCGGCAGGTCGGCGATGCCGAAGAAGGCGCGCAGGAAGTCGACCAGCGTGCCCTTGAGATGGCCCATATGGATGTCGCGGCCGATCACCAGCCCCTCGACCTGGTGAAACATCGGGGAATGCGTCGCGTCATGATCGGCGCGCCAGGTGCGGCCGGGGACGATCACGCGGATCGGCGGTTCCTGCGTCAGCATGGTGCGGATCTGCACCGGGCTGGTGTGGGTGCGGAGCACGGGGCGCCGGCCACCCTCAGGCGCGGTCAGGTAAAAGGTGTCGTGGTCCTGCCGGGCCGGATGGTGTTCGGGGATGTTGAGCGCGGAGAAGTTGTGCCAGTCGCCCTCGATATCCGGTCCCTCGGCCACCGCGAAGCCCATCGCGCCGAACAGGGCGATCAGTTCCTCCATCGTGCGGGAGATCGGGTGGATGCTGCCGGCCTCGGGGCCCGTGGGGGCATGGGGGCGCGGCGGAAGGGAAACATCCATCCGCTCCGCTGCCAGGCGCGCATCCAGCGCGAAAGCCTCCAGCGAGACGCGGCGATTCTCCAGGGCGCGCTCGATCTCGCCCTTCAGCACATTCACCTCGGCGCCCCTGGCGCGGCGCTCCTCCGGCGGCAGGGCGCCGAGGCCCTTGAGCAGCGCGGTAACCTCGCCGCTCTTGCCCAGCGCGGCCACGCGCACGGCGTCCAGCGCGCGGGGATCCGCCGCCTCCGCGATCGCCGCCTCGATCGAGGCGCGCAGCATGTCGAGATCGTCAGCCATTCCCGAACCTGATCCTGGTGCCGATGCCTTTGATGGGCTGGCCGGGTTCGGCCGCGTCGGCGGGGGCCTGATATGCCAAGGGCCGCGCCGCCGGGAAACATCCCGGCGGGAGCGGCCCCGGCGTTCGTTCAGTCGCGAGCCCTGGCGGGCCGCTGGGTTCCCCGCCCTTCGGCGGGGCGCCCGGCTCAGGCGGTCTGCTGGGCCGGGAGGGACGCCTTGGCCTTCTCGACGAGGGCGGCAAAGGACGTCGCGTCGTCATAGGCGATCGCGGCCAGGACCTTGCGGTCCAGCTCGATCCCCGCGGCCTTCAGGCCGGCGATGAAGCGGGAATAGACGATCCCGTTCTCGCGGCAGGCGGCGTTGATGCGCTGGATCCACAGGCCGCGGAAGTCGCGCTTCTTGTTGCGCCGGTCGCGATAGGCATACTGCAGCGCCTTCTCGACCCGCTCGAGCGCGGGGCGGTAGGCGGTGGAGGAACGGCCCACATAGCCCTTGGCGAGCTTGAGGACCTTCTTGTGACGGGCGTGGGCGGTAACGCCGCGCTTAACACGAGCCATTTGTCTGTCTCCTCTCGCTTACCGGGGCAGGCCGTAGGGCAGCCACTGCATGACGGTCTTCGCGTCCTGATCGCGCAGCACCTGATTGCCGCGGTTCTGGCGCTTCACCTTCTGCGAACGGGCGGAGAGGTTGTGGCGCTTCTTGCCCGGGCCGGCGAGCACCTTGCCGGTGGCCGTGATCTTGAAGCGCTTCTTGGCCGAAGACGTCGTCTTCATCTTGGGCATTTGGTCCTCCTCATGGTCGGGGGATGGACGGCCCCACCTTGCGCCGTTCCCTTGCAGGAACAGGCCGCACCATGCGGCGGGGGCCGGGACCACGGCCGGGC
>DATCMG010000041.1:0-16778 GCA_036563555.1 Roseomonas sp.
AAGGAACACGCCGGTCGGATCAGCGAAGCCCAGCCGCGACAGCACCCCCGACATCGAGGACCGCAACCCGTCCAGCAGCGCCTCCAGCCCCTCCCGCAGCGCCGGCTCCTCGAACTTCCCCTCGGAGGGCGCGAGCAGATAGCGGTAGCGGAACAGCAGTTCCTGCTCAGGCTCCGTCAGGTCGGCCGTCCCGTTCCCCACGAAGGCGAAGCGGCCCGTTCCCCGCATCGTATCGCCCATGGCCTTGGAGACGCGCACCAACTCCGCTTCCTCCGCGCCCTCCAGCCCGACCAGCAGCAGCGTCGTCGCGGCCCCCTCGCGCAACTCGCCCAGCAGGAAGGCGGCCTCCGGCGTCGCGGCTGGGGGAAGGAAATCCGCCATGTCGGTGCGGATTTCCACGAAGCGGAACAGCAGGAAGCCGAGAGCCGCCAGGAACAGCAGGGCCAGCGCCGCCGGCGCCGCCCCCCGAAACCCTCGGGAGGTCTCAACGGGAAAAAGCCTCACGGACGCGCGGTTACCCGCATGACGGAGGATTCGTTGCCCACGGTCTCGAAACGGGTGATCGCGCCGCCCGAACCCTGGACCTCCACACGCTGCACCACGGCGCGCACCCGCACGGAAAGCGGGCTCAACCGGATCGTCCAATTCGCGGCCGAGCCCTCGAACCCCACCTCGTAATGCCGCCGCAGCGTCACCAGGTCGCCCGCCAGCGTGGAGCGGATTGCCTCCACCAGCGCCCGCATCTCCGGCGCCTGGTCCAGGTTCACTTCCTGCCGCTCCCGCCCGGCCCGCTCATAGACCAGCCGGTCGCCCGAAACCGTCACCCGCTCCGCGAAGGGCTCCACCACCCGCTTCTCCAGCGTCGAGGGCGCCTCCCAGCGCAGCGTCCCGCTGCTTGGCAGCGTGTCGGCCAGCCCGGCGATCGACTTGGTCTCCTGGAAATCCGCCTCGCTCCGTTGCACGGAGGCCAGTGCGGCCATCACCGCCTCCAGCCCGCCCCCCTGGGCACGGGCGGGAACGGCCAGGAAGGGCAATCCGAGCACCGCCCGCCGCGCGACGGCGGGCGAGGGGGCGGAGGCGGCTGCCCCCATTTCTTCCCAGAAGTCGTAGAAGTTGAACCAGTTCCCCGGATGCGCCCGCGCCACCTCCTCCAGCCGGGCAGCATAGCGCAGGACAACCTCCCGCAGATCGGCCTCCCGGCTGGCGCGGTTCAGCACCACGCGATCGGCGAACTCCTCGAAGATGATTTCGTAGCGCCTTGGCCCACGCCAGATCCCGAAAGCGAGCATCACCGGCGCCTGCAGAACGGCCGCCAGGATGTGCGGCCCCGCCGGAAACGGCGCCGTGGCGCCGAGGAAGGGCGCCGGCACAACCCGGTCCTCCCCCACCGCCGGGCGCCGGTCCGCCAGGATGCCCACCAGCCCGCCGCGCTCCAGGCATTCCTTCGCCCGCAGCATGGAATCCGCACGCCCCAGCGGCACCACCAGCTGCGCCTTCTCCGGCGACAGCGCGGCGAATACGGCATTCGCCAGCTTCGCATTGGCCTCATACATAAAGGCCATGACCTCCACCGGGCAGCCATTGTCGGCCAGGGCCCGCATGGCGGTGAAGCTGCCGAGATGCGCGCCCAGCAGCACGCAGCCCTTCCCCTCGGCGATCCGTGCGTCCAGCGCCTCCAGGCCGGAAACGGTGATCCTGAAGCCCTTGGTCTTGCCGCGCAGCAGATAGACCCGGTCCAGCATCGTCGCGGCAAAGGCGAAATAGGGGCGCCAGATGTCGCGCCACCCTGGTTCCCGCCCCAGCGCCCGGCGCTGGAAGCGCCGCACCGCCTCCCGCTGCCGCGCGGGTGCCGAAAGCAGGAAATACGCCGTCACGGGATAGAGCAGCGCATGCGAGAGGCGCCACCCCGCCCGGACCGCGATCCAGGCCATCAGACGCAGGGCCGCCCCCCCACGCTCGCGCTCGCGTAGCCAGCTCATGCGGCCTCGATCTCGCCCTGAAAGGCCAGCACCCCGCCCACATGCCCGGCAAAACCCACCCGGCCCGACGGGGTGCGGCGCAGAGTGACGGCCACCTCCTCTTCCGGACCCACCGGCCGCAGGAACTTCGCCGAGGGCAGCCGCGCGGCCACCCCCAGCCCGGCGGCCCGCGCCGCCTCCATCACCTGGTCCAGCAGAACCACCCCAGGCACCACCGGGCGACCGGGGAAATGGCCGGGGAAGCAGGGATGGTTGGCGGGAAGGGCAAAGCGGGCCTCCCAGGGGCCCTCGCCGGCGTCGCTCAACCCGCCCCCTCGCCCGGCAGCGCGTCGCGCAGCGCCTCCAGGCTCCGCCGCGTGATCTTGCCGACCTCATTGCGCGGAAGCCGCTCCACCAGCACCACGAGACGCGGCAGGAACACCGCCTCCACCCGCTTCCGCAGCGCCGCCACGATCTCGGCGCTCGTCCGGCCAGGCGCCACCACATAGGCGGCCAGCCGCGCGGCCGGGTTCTCCTCCAGATCCTCGGGCGCGAGGAACACGCCGTCCTGCACCCCTTCGATCTCGGACAGCACCCGGTTCAACCCGGCCAGCGAAGCCCGCTTGCCGCCCCGCTTCACCATGTCCCCGCGCCGCCCGATCAGCCGGAAGCGCCCATCCGCGCCGATCTCCACCAGATCCGACAGCGGCACAGGCCCGGGCAGTCCCGGCACCAAGGCCGAGGCCGCGTCGTCCCCCCCCGCCCGCAGCGCCACCCCGTCATAAAGGGTCCATTCCTCCCCCTCGACGGTGCGGCGGCTGGCGATCGAGCCCATCTCGGTCGCGCCATAGATCTCCAGCACCGGCGCCCCCAACACCGCCTCAGCCTTCGAGGCCAGGGCAGGGGAAAGCGGGGCCGTGGCCGAAATCGTCGCCGTCACACCCGAAACCCCGCCCGCGACCAGTGCGCGAAGCTGCAGCGGAGTCGTCACCAGCACCCGCCGTCCCGGTGCGGCGGCCACGGCCTCGGCCACCTCCACGGGGTAGAAATGCGGGCCGGAATGGATGGCCATGGGCGCGCGCAGCGGCAGCACCATGGTCGTCTCGAAACCATACATGTGCTGCGCCGGCACGGTGCCGATCACTGTTGCCTGGTCCGCGGCATCGTCCAGCCCGAAGCGCGCCGCCGCCGCCCGCGCGGCCGCGACCAGCGCCCCCCAGGGCTTGGCATGCGCCGCCGGCTCCCCCGTGCTGCCGGAGGTGAAGCCGATCGCCGCCACCCGATCCGCCGGGATGGTGAAGTTCGGCCCCTCGCCCACCCCGAAGGTCCCAGCCGCAACGGAGGGAATCACCGTCTCCACCCCATCCGCGATCGCATAGGTGCCGGGATAAAGCCCTGCCAGTTCCCGCTGCCGGTGCGCCGAGCGATCCGCCGAGAGCAGCGTCACCTGCCCCCGCGCCAGCGCAGCCCCGAAGCCCACCAGGGCCAGGTAGCGGTCCTCGCAAAGATTCAGCGCATAGGCGCCATCGGGCAGCCGCGCCGCCAGCGCCGCCACATCGGCCAGGTAGCGCCCGGCCGTGACCGGCTCCCCCCCGCGCCGCGCCAGCACCTCCCCCGGCTCGCGGTCCAGGAAAAACAGGTCAGCCATGCCGTGCCCGCTCCGCCCGGATGACCGCCCGCAGCGTCTGGCTGGGCCAGGCGATGCCTCCGGAGGGAAAGCGCAGGCTCCGCACCGCATGCTCCCCCAGGAACAGCGCCAGCAGCACCGCATCGGGGGCGTAGCCCAGTTCGATCCCGCGTGCCACGGAGGCAGCCTCGGCCACTGCCGCCACGCCCAGGGCCACCGCCCAGAACAGGGTCAGCCCGCGCGCATAGCCCGCGCATTGCTCATCGTCCCGCGTCTCGTCGAAGCGGATGTAGCGGGCGATCAGCGGCTCCCGCCCGGGCAGCAGCGTGCGCGCGAAGCCCCAGGCGAAACCCGCGCTGAACAGGGCCGGCAGCAACTCCCAGAGAAGCCCCACCGCATGCCCCATCCCCGCGGGCCAGGCCGCTTCCGGCAAGGCCCCGATCGCGAGGAGCGGCAGCACGGCCAGCAGCCGCCACAAAGCCCTGCGCCGCGCCATCCCGCCCGAACCGGGCATGCTCACCCCGCCCGGTTCTTCTCGATATGGGCGGAAAGGCTGCGCAGCGAGGCGAAGATCCGCCCGTTCCGCTCATCATCCGAGCGCAGCTGGAAGCCGTATTTGCGCGATATGGCCAATGCCATCTCCAGCGCGTCGATGCTGTCGAGGCCCAACCCTTCGCCGAACAGCGGCGCCTGGGGGTCGATCTCTTCCGGCCGGACCTCAAGCTGCAGGGCGCCGACGATCAGCGCCGCCACTTCCTCTTCCAGAGCCGTCATCACGCTCGTCGAACTCACCCGTTACGTCTCCACCCTGGTCCAGTAAGCCACTTGCGGATAAAGCACACAGAATGGTGAAGCGCTCTAAAAAACCTCGATGACAGCGCGGTTTCCCCACCGGGCCGCGCTAAATGCCACTCCCGCCGCCAGCCAGCCGGATGAAGGCCTCTTCGCGGCCGCGCCACGGCGCCTCAGCTTCACCGCCGATATCGAGCCCAGCCCGGCCGATCCCACCGGCACCCGCCACCTCGCCGCCACCGCCGCCCTGCTGGACCTGCTCGACGAGACCGGGGCGCGCGGCACCTTCTTCATCCTGGGCGAGGTCGCGGACGCCAACCCCCGGCTCATCCGTGACATTGCCGCCCGCGGCCACGAGATCGCCTCCCACAACCAGACCCACCGGGCCCTCGAAGCCCTCGGCCCCACCGGCCTGCGCGAGGAAGCCCACCGCGCCCGCGCCACCCTCCAGGACCTGTCCGGCCAGCCGGTGCCGGGCTTCCGCGCGCCCTATTTCTCCCTAACCCCGCGCACCGAATGGGCCGCCGACGCGCTGCTCGAGGCCGGGCACAGCTACTCCTCCTCCGTCCTGCCCGCGCGCGGCTTCCTGCATGGGCACCCGACGGCCCCGCGCCGCCCCTTCGCCTGGCCCGGTGGCCTGCTCGAACTCCCCGCCCCGGTCGCGCGCCTCGGCCCGATGCGCCTGCCCGCGCTGGGCGGCATGTATCTCCGCTACCTGCCCGGCTGGGACCTGCGCCGCATGCTTCCCCGCCTGGAGGGGCCGGTCGCCTGGACCTACTGCCACCCCTACGACATCGACACGGCCGAACCCTTCCGCTGGTCCGGCGAGCTTGGGCTCCTTGGCAGCGTATTCCTCTGGGCCAACCGCGGCGTCACCCTCCGCCGGCTGCGCGCCATGCTGCGGGGGCGGGTATCGGTGCCCCTGGGAGAGCGGCTGGAAGAGGCCTGGGACATCGCGGGTGGCCACAGGGGGCGTCGCCCCCTGGCCCCCGACCGGGGGGCGGACGCGCGCCCCGGACCCCGCGATCGGTTAGGTCTGGTCGAACTGGACTCCGCCGAGGGTCTGTGACCCCCGACGAGAGCCTTCAGCCCGCTTTGCCCGGCCTGCCTGCGGCGCCGCCGCCCAGGCCTGAGACGCGTCCTCACCAGCCCCCCTGGATCAGGAAGGTGATGCACCCGCCGGATCGGCCCCACCCAGTGCAGCCCGCATCACGGCGCGGAAGATGGGGCTTTCTGGCTGCATGTACTGGTCGATGATGTCGAAATGGTTGTAGCCCGGTAGCACGTGGACTTCCGGGTCGCCGCCATGTCGGCGCAGGTTATGAGAATAGCGGAAGGTCAGGTCGATCCAGCGCCAGGGCTCCCGCCCGCCGGCGAAGAGATAGGCCGGGCAGCTTGCGGTGGGCACGCGGCGCTCGAGGTCATGGCGCGCCGCGATCTCAGGCGTGATCCGCAGCTCTGCATTGACGGTGGTACCGATCGCCGGCGCGGGATCGTAGATACCGCTGATCATCACCGCCCCCCGCAGGAAGGCAGGGTCGAGGCCACGGGCCGCCCAATCCGTCGCCAGCGCCGCCGCGCAGAGATGCGCCCCGGCCGAATGGCCGGACAGGCTGATGGCCAGCGGGTCGCCGCCATATGCGGCGATATGGTGCCGGGTCCATTCCACGGCGGCGATGGCAGAATCCACGGTCCCGTCCAGCGTGGAGCCGGGGCAGAGCTCGTAATTGGCGATCACGGCCGTGATGCCGTTCCGCACCAGCCCCTCGGCGATGAAGGCGAAGCTCTCCTTGTCGTTCGCGCGCCAGTAGCCGCCGTGGAAAAAGACATGCACCGGCGCATCCGGCGTGGCGGCGGGATAGATGTCCAGCCGGTGCCGGGGATGGTCGCCATAGGCGATGTCGGCGTGCTTGCGCAGGCCGGCATGGGCGGCGTCATTGGCCCCGGCACGCCGCACCCGGTAACTCGCGAAATCCGGGAAGGCGCGTTGGGGGTTGTAGTGGAACTCGTGCTCCTCGGCGGAGAGTGGGGCAGGGTTCGGCGTCAACTGGCTCATCAAGGGAACTCCCGAGGTCTCCGGCGTCAGAGCGCGGCATCCGGGCGGACCGCCCGCGCCAGGGAAAGCTTGCGACGGAGCCGCCGCCCTGCATAGGATCATGCACGATGCAGGATACACGAACCGTAACCCGGGTCGGACTGGCTGAACAGGTCCGCGCCCGTCTCCAGGAGCGGATCATGGATCAGGATCTGCCGCCCGGCGCCCGGCTGAACATCGACGCCCTGGCGCGTGAGATGGCAGTCAGCACCACGCCCATGCGCGAAGCCCTCGCCGGCCTCTGTGCCCGTGGCCTCGTCCGCAACGAGGCGTTCCTCGGCTTTACCGTGGCCCCCATGCCGGACCAGGCCTTCCTGCGCGATCTCTACGAGACAAGACTGCGGCTGGAGCCCTGGCTGGCGGCCCAGGCCACCCCGCGCATCACGCCGGAGGCGATCTCCCGCCTCCGCGGCAGCATGGCGGATATGGGCGCCCATGTCCGGCGCGGGCCGTGGCAGACACACCGCACCCATGCCGCGGCTGACGAAGCCTTCCACGACACGATCGCAGAGGCTGCCGGCAACCAGCCCGCACGGCAGGCCCTCGCGGCACTCAACGCCCAGATCCACGCCTCGCGGCTCTACATGGCCTCCCAGCAAGGGGCGGAGCAGACAGCCAGGGAACATGAGGCGATCCTAGACGCCCTCCTGCGCCGCGACGCGCGGGGTGCGGAGGCCGCCATGACCGATCACCTCAAGGCATCGCGGGAGCGCCTGGCGCCATGATCGCCACACCCGACAGCGCGGCCCGAATCGCGCGCATCACCCTGCATCCCGTGCTGCACGTGATGGGCGAGGCCGGCGCCTATGGCATGGCGCGCGGGCTGGTCGCGGCCCGTGGCGCCACCATCGTCGAAATCGAGACCAACACGGGCGTCAGCGGCTTCGGCGAAGCCTGGGGCCCACCGGGCTTCTGCGCCGCCTATCTCGACTTCGTCGCGGCGGATTGGCGCGGCGCCCGGCTGGTGGACCATGGCGCGCTGTTCCACCGCATCCTCGCCCGCAACTACCACTTCGGTGTCCAGAACGGGCTGATGGCCCTGCTGTCCGGCCTCGACATGGCGGTGCATGACGCGCTGGGGAAGGAACATGGCCTGCCCGTGCACGCACTCATTGGTGGGCGGGCGCGGGACAGCGTGCCGGTCTATGGCTCGGGCGGTTATTTCACCGCCGATCCCGCGCTCGGCCTCGCCGCGCAGCTTCCGCGCTTCCACGGCTTCGCGGCCTGCAAGATCAAGATCGGCCGCGGCGTGGCGGATGACGTCGCGCGCGTGCGCCTCGCGCGTGAGACGCTGGGGCCGGAGATGCGGATCGCCGTCGACGCCAACGGCAATTACGGCATCGACCAGGTGCTGGCGAGCATGCGCGCCATCGCGCCCTTCGGCATCGAATGGTACGAGGAACCGCTCTCCCCCGCGGATGAGGAAGGCTACCGCGCGCTCCAGGCACGCCGCGAAATCCCGGTCGCGACGGGGGAAGCGCTCTACACCGCCTTTGCCTTCGACCGCCTGCTGGCGCCCCGAGCCATCGACATCGCCCAGCCCGATCTCGCGCTCTGCGGCGGGTTGTCGCAGGGGCGCCTGATCGGCCAGCTCTGCACGCTGCGCCATGCGCGGCTGTCGCCGCATGTCTGGGGCACCGGCCTCGGCCTCGCGGCCGCGGTGCATCTCGTGGCGGCGCAGCCCCCCTATCCCGCCGTGACGGAGAGCGAGGCGGACCCGCCCTGGGTGGAATACGACGTCGCCGACAGCCCCCTTCGGGACGAGCTGCTGAAGGAGCCGCTACGCCCCGTGGAAGGCTCCATCCCCGTGCCGGTCACGCCCGGCCTCGGGGTCGAACCGGACCGCGCTGCGCTCGAACGCTTCCGGCCGAGATGAGCGGACCAAGGTGAGCGCCTCCGCCGCCACGCCGCCCCTGCTTCGGGCAGAGGGGCTCTCCGTCGCCTTCCTCGGCGCGAAGGGCTGGCTGACGGCGGTGGAGGATGTCTCCTTCGCCCTGCCGCCGGGCGAGACCCTGGCGCTGGTGGGCGAGAGCGGCAGCGGCAAGTCGGTCACCGCCATGGCCGTGGCGCGGCTCCATGCCGGCGGCGGCACGCGCACCACGGGCGCCCTGCGCTGGCAGGCGCGCGAGGACGGCGCCACCGATCTTCTTGCCCTGCGCGGGGAAGCTCTGCGGCGGCTGCGCGGGCGGGAGATCGCGGTGGTCTTCCAGGATCCCGGCAGCGCGCTCGATCCGCTCTTCACCATCGGCGACCAGATCGCGGAAACCCTGCGCCACCTGCGCGGCCTTGGCGCCCGTGAGGCGACGGAGAAGGCCGTCAGCCTGCTCCATCTCGTGGGCATCCCTGATCCAGCCCGGCGTGCCGGCGAATACCCGCACCAGCTCTCCGGCGGGATGCGGCAGCGCGCCGTGATCGCGCTGGCCCTCGCGGGCGAACCGCGCCTGCTGATCGCGGATGAGCCGACCACGGCGCTCGACGTCACCATCCAGGCCCAGATCGTGGACCTGCTGCGTGAATTGCAGGCGCAGCAGGGCATGGCAATGATCTTCGTCAGCCATGATCTCGGCCTGGTGGCCGGTCTCGCGCACCGGATCTGCGTCCTCTACGCCGGACAGGTGGTGGAGGAAGGACCGGCGGCGGAGGTGCTCGCCACCCCGCGCCATCCCTATACGCGCGCCTTGCTGGACTGCATCCCCTCGCTAGAGGGCGCCCCGCCGCGCGGCATTCCCGGGCTGATGCCCAACCCGCTGGCGCCGCCGCCGCATTGCCGCTTCGCCGATCGCTGCGCCTTGGCCGAGCCCGCCTGCCGCGCGGGCCCCATACCGCTGATCGAGGTGGCACCAAACCGACGCAGCCGCTGCATCCGCTGGGAGGCCGTGTCGTGACCGCGCCGATCATCGAGGGGCGCGGGCTGGTGATGGAGTTCGGCGGCCCGGGCCTGCTGTCACCACGCCGCCGCCCCGTCCGCGCCGTGGCCGGGGTGGACCTCTCCATCCGGCGCGGCGAGGCGCTGGGGCTGGTGGGCGAGAGCGGCAGCGGCAAGTCCACCATCGGCCGCATGCTGCTGCGCCTGGCGCAGCCGACCGCGGGGCAGGTGCTGTTCGACGGGCAGGAGATCACCACCGCGGATCGCGCCGCCCTGCGCCCGCTGCGGCGGCGCATGCAGATGGTTTTCCAGGACCCGTTCGGCAGCCTCAATCCGCGCATGGGCATCGGCGCCGCGATCGCGGAGGGGATGGTGCTGCACCGCCTCGCCACCGGCCGCGCGGCGCGGGACCGGGCGGCGGCGCTGCTCGGGCGCGTGGGCCTCTCCCCCGGCCTGTATGACCGGCGGCCAGCCGCGCTGTCGGGTGGCCAGCGCCAGCGCGTCGCCATCGCGCGCGCCCTGGCCGTGGATCCGGATTTCATCGTGGCCGATGAGCCCGTCTCCGCGCTGGATGTCTCCGTCGGCGCGGAAATCCTGAACCTGCTGCGGGAACTGCGGCGCGAGAGGCAGCTCGCCCTTCTCTTCGTCTCCCACGACCTCGGCGCCGTCCGCAGCCTCTGCGACCGGGTGGCGGTGCTCTATCTCGGCCGCGTCATGGAGGAGGGAGCGGCGGCGACGGTGCTGCACGCCCCGCGCCATCCCTATACCCGCGCCCTCCTCTCCGCCTCTCCGGGGCGGCCGGGCGAGACACGGGGCCCCCGCATCATCCTGCGCGGCGAAATCCCCAGCCCCGCGGCACCGCCCTCGGGCTGTGTCTTCCGCACGCGCTGCCCCTATGCGCTGCCCGCCTGCGCCGAGCAGGTGCCGGCTCTGCGTCCCTTCGGCCAGGACCGCCGCGTCGCCTGCATCCGCGATGATGTCCTGGCGATGGAGCCGGGGGCGTGAGCGCCGCGAGGCTCATGGTGATCGGCGGCCGCGGCTTCGTCGGCGGGCGCCTGCTGCGCCTGGCGCAGGCACGCGGCATGGCCACGGCCTCCTTCGGCCCGGGTGATGTTCCCTGCGGCGACGGCGTGGCGCGCTTCGACGGCACCGCGGAGGAGCCGGGTCGCCTCGCCGAAGCGCTGCGCACCGTCGCGCCGGACGCCGTGATCTGGGCCGCCGGCCACAACCCAACCGGGGATGGCCTGGCGCGCACCGCCACCGCCGATCCGGCACGGGCGGTGTCGGTGAATGCCGGCGGCTTCGCGGCAGTGCTGTCGGCCTGTGCCGAAGCCGGCGTGCGGCGCGTCGTGCAATGCGGATCGACCGTGGTCTATGGCCCGCCGGGCCTCTACCCCGCCGAACGCGTGGATGAAGACGCGCCACCCGCGCCACGCAGCGCCTATGGGCTGTCGAAGCGCATGGCGGAAGCGGCCGCGGATTGGGGAGCGGATGCGCTCGGCCTGTCCGTGACGACATTGCGCCTGCCGCTCGTGCTGGGGCCGGGGCGCTGGTATGTCGGTGCGGCCACGCTCATCGCCCGGATGCTGCGCGCAGCAGCCGACAAAGCCGCACTGCACGAGGCGGTGCCCGCCGCGCCCTTTGACGCCGTGCATGGCGACGACGCGGCCGAGGCGCTGCTGCTGCTCGCCGGGCGCCCCGATGCACCGCGCCTGCTGAACATGGCCGGGCTGACCGTCACCCATTCCGCCATCGCTGCCGCACTCGCCACCCTGGCCCCGGCCGCGCGGATCACGGTGGCGGCCCAGCCCGGCCCCGCAGACCTGCCGCTGGTCGATGATACCCGCCTGCGCGCCCTCGGATGGGCCCCGCAGCGAGGACTGGAAGCGATCCTGTCGGATACGCTGCGCGAGATGACGACCGAGGAGACGGCATGATGCACGAGGCAAAACTGGCGGCGCTGGGCCTCACCCTTCCGCCCCTGCCGAAACCGGCCTTCGACTATGTGCCGGTGGTGCTGGATCGCGGACTCGTCTGGGTCAGCGGCCAGTTGCCCCGCGATGCCGAGGGCAACCTGCCCGTGCTCGGCCGCCTGGGCGCGGAGGTGGATGTGGAGGAAGGCCGCCGCGCCGCGACGCTCTGCGCGCTGCAGGGCCTGGCCGCGCTGCGCTCCGTCGCAGGCTCGCTCGATGCCGTGGCCCGCGTGGTGAAGGTCACGGGCTTCGTCGCCTCCGCCACCGGCTTCTGCGAGCAGCCGCGCGTCATCGACGCCGCGTCCAACCTCATGGGCCAGGTCTTCGGCGAGGCGGGGCGCCATGCCCGCAGCGCGGTCGGCGTGGCGATGCTGCCGCGCAACGTGCCGGTGGAGATCGAATTCGTCTTCGCCCTCCGCGATGGGGGATGAGGACCCGGGAGAACGCCGTCCTTCGATTGCCTTCACGCTGACAGACAGGGATAGACCGCGATGCCACATCCAACGATCGACCGCCGCACCGCCCTGCTCGCGGGCGCGAGCCTGTTAGGCGCCGGATTCGCAGGCCCCGCCTGGGCGCAGGATGCACCGGCGGGGAGTGCCGATCTCTACGGCCCGGATGATCCGCAGGCGCGGCGCGGCGGCATGCTGACCGTCGCCATCGCGAACGAGCCGCCGAACCTCGATCCCTTCCACCAGGCGGGCGACGCGCGCACCGCCGTCACCGTGCTGATGTATCAGGGGCTGATGTATGAGCACGCCTCCGGCATCGCGAAGCCGCTGCTGGCGGAATCCATGACAATTTCGGAGGACGGGCTCACCTACACCTTCGCCCTCCGCCGTGGCGTGCGCTTCCACACCGGCCAGCCCATGACCTCGGCCGATGTGAAATACAGCTATGACTATGTACGGGACGCTTCCAATGGCAGCCCCGGCGCGGCCGATTTCGGGACGATCCGCGCCGTCGAGGCGCCCGACGAGCAAACCGTCGTCATCCGCCTCTCCGAGCCCAATGCCTCGCTGCCGATGACGCTGACCAACCGCTTCGGCTGCGTCGTGCCGCGCGACACCTTCGCCAACCCGCAGGCGCGCGCCCGGCTCTCGCAGCAATCCGTGGGCACCGGCCCCTTCATGCTGCAGGAGTTCCGGCCGCAGAGCCATATCCGCATGGCGCGCTTCCCGAATTACTGGCGGCAGGGGCAGCCCTATCTCGACGGCATCCTGTTCAGCGTGCAGCCCAATGCCGCCAGCGTGCTGGTCGCGCTGCGCAGCCGCCGCGTCGATCTCGCCCTGCTGGCCCGCCCGCAGGATGCCGAGCAGCTCCAGGGCCAGGCGGGGCTTTCCATCACCTCCGCGCCCTCGCTCCGGCAATGCTCGCTCGACCTTGACTGCAATCACGCGCAACTCAAGGACGTGCGCGTCCGGCAGGCCATCTCGCTCTCGATCGACAAGAACGCGGTGATGCAGGCGGCGATCGGCGGCAAGGGCAAGGTGCTCGGCACCATCCCCGCCGCCATGCAGGAAAGCTGGGGCGCGCCCTTCGACACCCTGCCCAACCAGAAGCCCGACCCGGCCCGCGCCAAGGCGCTGCTGGCCGAGGCAGGGCTCGCGGACGGCTTCGCGCTCGATCTCATCAGCATCATCGGCTTCGAATGGATGGACCCGGCGGCGGTCACCATCGCGCAGCAGCTCGCGCCCGCCGGCATCCGCCTGAACCTCCAGCGGGTGGAGCTGGGCGTGTGGCTGAATGCCTTCCGCACGCGCAACATGCGCTTCACCTTCAACGACTGGGGCACGCAGCCCGATCCGCACATCCTGTATTACCGGCACTTCCACAGCGCGCCCCGCGGCGCCGACTTCCGCAACTGGAACAATGCCGAGGCCGACCGCCTGATGGATGCCGGCATGGCCACCGCCGACCCCGCCGCCCGCCGCGACGCCTATCTCCGCCTGCAGCGCGTGATGGATGAGACGGTGCCGACGGTGATGCTCTTCTCGCCCGATCTCGTCACCGTTTCGCAGCAGCGGGTGCGGAACTACGTCCAGCACCCGACGGGGTGGTGGTTCGGCCTCGCCAAGGCCTGGATCGCCGCATGATGCCGGCACGCCGATGATCGAAGCCCTCCTCCGCCGCCTCGGCGCCGCGTTCGTGACCATGGTGCTGGCCACCGGCGCGGTCTTCCTGCTGATCCGCGCCGTGCCCGGCGACGCGATCGGCGAGATGCTGGGCCAGAGCGCGGGCGATCCCGCGGCGGAGGCGGCGCTGCGCGCCTTTTTCGGCCTCGACCAGCCGATCTGGTCGCAATATCTGCGCTGGGCGGGCGATGTGCTGCGGGGCGATCTCGGCACCTCCATGCGGCAGGGCCTGCCGGTGGCGGGGATCATCCTCGATGCCTTCCTGGTCACGCTCGAAATCGGGTTGGTCACCCTCCTCGCCGCGATCCTGGTGGGGGTTCCGCTGGGGCTCGCGGCCGGCGCGCGGCCCGGCGGCCTGATGGACCTGGTGGTGGAGGGCTTCACCCTGCTCACCCTCTCCGCCCCCGTCTTCTGGACGGGGATGGTGGCGCTGATCCTCGCCGATGCCTGGCTCGGCTGGGCCCCACCCCTGGTCTACACGTCGCCCGGCATGTCCCTGGCGGATAATCTGGAGGGCATTCTCCTGCCCGTGCTGGCGCTGGGGCTGCTGCAGGCCGGGGCCTATGCCCAGTTCACGCGCCAGCAGACGGCCGCCCTGCTGCGGCAGGACTTCGTGCGCGCCGCCACCGCCCGCGGCCTTCCGGCGCGGGTGATCTTCGGGCGGCATGTGCTGCGCAACATCGCCATCCCGCTCGTCACCTATGCCGGGCTCATCCTCGTCCAAATCCTCGGCGGTGTGGTGGTGGTGGAAACGCTCTTCGGCATCCCCGGGCTGGGGCGGACCCTGCTCGCGGCCATCCAAGGGCGGGACTATCCGGTGCTGCAGGGGGCGCTGCTGCTGGCGGTGCTGGTGGCGCTGCTGGTGAACCTGCTGATCGACCTCGCCTATGCGGTGATCGATCCGCGCGTGCGGGGGGCGTGATGCGGCGCGGACGGGTCGAGCTTGCGCTTGGGATGGTGCTGACCCTCATTCTTCTGGCCATCAGCCTCGCGCCCGGCCTCTTCGCCGGACCACCCGACGCGGTGGAGGTGACGCGCCGGCTGGAGGCTCCTTCAGCCCAGTTCTGGTTCGGCACCGACGAAACGGGGCGGGATGTCTATGCGCGGGTCGTGCACGGGGCGGGCACGACGCTCGGCATCGTGGGGGCTGCCATCGCCCTTGCGGGGCTGATGGGCGGCGGGCTGGGCGCCCTGGCCGGCTTCCTCGGCCGCCTGCCGGACCTCACCCTGTCACGCGGCGCGGATGCGCTCCTCGCCTTTCCACCCATCATCCTCGGCGTGGTGCTGGCGAGCACGCTCGGCGCCGGAGCCGGCAATCTCATCCTGGCCCTGGCGGTGATCTACGCGCCGGTCTTCTTCCGCGTGGCGCGGGCCGCCGCCCTGGTAGAATCGGGGCGCGCCTATGTGGAGGCGGCGCGCACGCTCGGCCATGGCGAATGGGCGGTGCTGACGCGGCATCTCGCCCGCAACGTGGCACCGACCGTGCTCCTGCAATGCGTCATCCTCTTTCCGCTGGCCCTGCAGATCCAGGCGGCGCTCGGCTTCCTCGGCCTGGGGGTGCCGCCGCCCACCCCGGATTGGGGAGCCAGCCTTCAGGAAAGCCGCAATTATCTGACCGTGGCGCCGTGGCTCGCCATCTTTCCCGGCCTTGCCCTTCTGCTGGCCGCGATCGCCGCTTCCCTCCTCGGGCGGGCTTTGCAGGCGGGCGAGTGAGGCCCGGCCGGGCGGCACCTGCCGGAAGCCACCCTCACCCTCTCTCCCCGACCAGCAGCACATTCGGCAGCGGCGTCCCCGCCCAGCAGGGCGCCACCATGCAGCGGAACCCCGCCACCTCCAGCCGCGAGGAAACGGCGCCCAGCGGCATCGGCCGCACCGCCGCCCCGTCCCGCCGGATCGCCCGGCCGGCTCGCTCCATTGCCATGCCGAAACTGCTGCGCCAACCGCGATCCGGATCGAACAGCCGCAGCACCACGCGCCGGCGCGCCGCCGCGGCGATCCGGTCCAGCAGCGGCGCCTGCGCCGCCTCCGGCAACTGATAGAGCACGTCCACCATCAGCGCCGTATCGCAGGGCGGCACCTCGGCCACCGTGAGGTCCGCCTGCGCGAAATCGGCTGGCAACCCGGCCGCGGCCGCCCGCGCCTCCACCACCTTCTCCGCCTCGTAATCCAGCCCCGTCACACGGGATGCGGCGTCCGAGAGCAGCAGCGCCAGCGCCAACTGCCCCCGCCCGCAGCCGAGATCGGCCACATGCCCCAGCCCCCCGGCCCGCCGCGCCAGCGCCAGGATCGCCGCCGTGGAGGGATCGCGCCGCAGCTTCGACCCCACATAGCCCCGCGTGAAGCGCGACGCGCCCGCATAGCGCGCAGCCACCGCCGTGAAGAGCGCGTCAGGATCGGGGGAGGTCATGGCACCGTCGGGCATGCCCGCAGCATGCCGGGCGGGTGCCGAGGGGGCAACGCGGCCCGACCCCTTCCACCGCCTGCTGGCTGAAGGCACCCTCACCTCCGCGAAACGGAGACGACGCCATGGCCGAGAACGAGTTGATCCATGAGGTGAAGGAGGGCGGCATCCTGCTGACCACCCTCAACCGCCCGCAGGCAATGAACGCCTTTACCTTCGCCATGTATGAAGGCCTGGCCGCGAAGGCCGCCGAGATCGCCGAAGACCGCGCCATCAAGGCCTGGGTCATCACCGGTGCGGGCGAGAAGGCCTTCGCCGCCGGCACCGACATCAAGCAGTTCACCACCTTCACCACCGCCCAGCATGCGCTGGACTACGAGGAACGGATCGGCCGCGTCCTCTCCGCCATCGAGGACTGCCCCAAGCCCACCATTGCCGCCATCAACGGTGCCTGCACCGGCGGCGGTGCGGGGGTGGCGGGGGTCTGCGACATCCGGATCGGCTCCGCGAGCCTGCGCTTCGGCGTGCCGATCGCGCGCACGCTGGGGAACACCCTTTCGCTCGGCAACTACGCCCGCTTCTCGGCCCTGCTCGGCCCCGGCCGGCTGCTGGAACTGATCTTCACCGCCCGCCTGGTTGAGGCGGAGGAGGCGAAGACCCTTGGCCTCGTCACCGAGGTTCTGCCGGACCAGGCCGCCCTGCTGGCGCGCGCCGAAGCCCTGGCCCGCACCATCGCCGGCCATGCGCCGCTCACCCTGCAGGCCGCCAAGACGACGCTGAAGCGCCTGCGCGAGAACGCCGTGAAGGGCGCCACCGCGGACGACATGGTGGCGCTGACCTTCACCAGCGCGGATTTCAAGGAAGGCGTCGCGGCGTTCCTGGAGCGGCGCAAGCCGGTCTGGACCGGGGCATAGAAGCGGAAGGCAAAAAA
>DATCMG010000273.1:0-1533 GCA_036563555.1 Roseomonas sp.
ACATCGGGTGGATGCCCTGGGAGGCAGCACCAACCCTCGATCCGCGAACCGGCCTGCCGTACTCCTTCACCGCGATCGGCGCCGCGACCCACGCGCCCATGTGGGCCCGTGGCGTGGAGCTGGCCCGCGCGGCCTGGGGCCTCTGGCCCGCCCTGCTTGTCTCCCGCCATGGCGCGTTGATCTACACCCGCTACGCCAACCCGGAGCGCGACACGCCGGCCGACAAGGAGGCCGCCGCCCGCTATCTGGCCGAGCAATCCCCTTTGCAATCCGAATGGGCCACCGCACTCGGTGCCAGCCCGGCGCAGGTCGATCGGAACGCCGCCCTGGTCGCGGTGGCGGACGCCCTTTCCCTGGCCCTGTGCTTCAATCGCGAAGGCCCCGCCGGCGAGGCCCCGATGGAGGATGGCAGCATGTCCAGGCTGACCCTGGCGCGGACCGGCCCGGGCCAATGGACCCTCGCCCCCTGGCCCTTCCGGGACGCCGTCCTCGCCCTGCGCTGCGAGGCCCTCCGCCTGCCGGCGGAGCAGCGCTGGACGGATGAGCAGGCCATGCGCCGGGACCTGCGCGACGCAACCCGCGTCGCGCTGGCCGAAACCCTCCGCCCGGCCTGACGGTTCAGACCGCCGGCGTCACCGTCGGCGGCACCCCCGCCTCCGCCAGCGCCGCGGCCTGCCGTGCCGCCAGATCCGCCTCGCGGTAGTCGTCGATGAGCTGGTGGAACATGTCGTGCCAGTTCATCTCGGCCTTCAGGCGCAGGAACACGCTGCCCAGCCCCACCGCCGCGCGGTCCATCAGCACGAATTCCCGCGGTGGCCGGACGCCACCCACGCGCTTCAACCCCGAATGGACCTCCTCGGCCACCTTGCGGCCGAATTGGGGGTCATTCGTCTCCTGCACCGGCCGCACCCGGTTCTCCAGCAGCGGCTCGTAGAGGAAGCGTGCCCAGCGCAGCAGCACCTCCATCGTCTCCCGCTTGAGATCCTTGAAGCCCCAGAGCTCGAAGGCATGCGCGGCCTTGTCGCGATCCTCGTCCCGCACCGCCTCGTACAGGGTCAGCGTCCCCGTGATGAAGCGCGGCGGAAACACCCGGATCGCCCCGAAGTCGAGAAGGTTGATTCCCCCCTCATCCGGCCGGACCTGGTAATTCCCGAGATGCGGGTCGCCATGGATCACGCCATAGCGGTAGAGCGGAACGTACCAGGCATGGAACAGCGCCTTGGCATAAGCGTTGCGCTCCTCCAGGGAGGGGTTCTCCTCCAGCCGCGCCAGGATGGAGCGCCCGTCCAGCCAGCTCATGGTGAGCAGCCGCTTCGTGGTCAGATCCGAAACCGGCGTCGGCACACGCACATCGGGCGTGTCGCGCAGCATGATGCCGTACATCCGCATCTGCGCCGCCTCGCGCTCGTAATCCAGTTCCTCGCGCAGCCGCTCGCGCAACTCCTCATACACGTCGTCATGCTGGATCGTGTTGTCCATGCGCGCGTAGAGGCCCATGGCAAGACGGAGCTGGCGGAGATCCGCCTCCACCAC
>DATCMG010000281.1:0-4690 GCA_036563555.1 Roseomonas sp.
TCGTCTTCGACCGCTTCTCCAACCGCGGCATCCTGCCCCCGCAATATCTGCGGAACATCGCCGAGCATGTGCGCCAGGGCGGCGCGCTGCTGATGTCGGTGGGGCCGGAATTCACGGGCGCCGCCTCGCTCGCCAACACGCCGCTCGGCACCGTGCTTCCCGCGCGCCCGCTGCCCGGCAGCCAGGCGCTGCTGGAGACCGCCTTCCGCGTCCAGGTGAGCGAGACCGGCCTGCGCCACCCCGTGACCGAGGGCCTGACCGGCGCCAATGCCAACGCCGCCGCGCAGGCGAGCTGGGGCCGCTGGTACCGCATGCTGCGTGCCGAGGCACGGAGCGGCGCCAACATCATGAACGGCCCGGACGACAACCCCCTGCTGCTGCTGGACCGCGTGGGCGAGGGCCGCGTCGCGCTGCTGCTATCCGACCAGATCTGGCTCTGGTCGCGCGGGCATGATGGCGGCGGCCCGCAGGCGGAGTTGCTGCGCCGCATCGCCCATTGGCTGATGCGTGAGCCGGAGCTGGAGGAGGAGGACCTCACCGCCTCCATCGCCCAGGGCCGGTTGACCGTCACGCGCCGCAGCATCGCAGACGCCCCCCCGCCGCAGATCGCGATCACCGCGCCGGACGGCACCACATCGCGCCACACGCCGGAGCGCCGTGAAGGCGGCCGCGCCGTGGTGGAATTACCCGCGCCCCGTGCCGGCGTGTGGTCCGCCACCGACGGCACCCGCACCGCCTTCGCCGCCGCCGAGGCCGCCAACCCGCCCGAGATCGCCGACCTGCGCGCCGACCCCGCGCGGGTGCAGCCGGTGGTGCAATCCTCGGGCGGGGCCGCGCGCTGGATCGGAGATGGCTCGGGCCTGCCGGATATCCGCCGCGTCTCCATGGGGCGCGACGCGGCCGGGCCGGGCTGGATCGGGCTGATGCGGCGGGAAGACCACACCGTCACCGGCATCTCCGCCCTGCCGCTGCTGCCGCCCTGGCTGGCGCTGCTGCTGGTGTTGGGGGTTGCGGTGGTCGCGTGGAGGCGGGAGGGGCGTTAGGGGGCTCCTACCCCTCCACCCCGCACCAATCGGCGATGAAGGCGGCCATCGAGAGCGTCGTCTTCCGCAGCAGCTCCAGGTTGGTCCGCTCGTCGAAACCGTGATTCCCCTCGCCGCCCGGGCCGTAGCAGAGGGCGGGCATGGCGTAGTAGCGGCCGTAATAGCGCGTGTCGTTCACGGCGGTGGAAAGCCGCTCCTCCATCCCGGCGCCGAAGGCGGACCGGTGCGCCTCGGCCAGCAGGCGTTCCGCCTCGCTTCCCGGCTCCAGCACGAAGCCATCCGCCTGGAAGCCGTGCCAGGTGATCTCGGGCGGGTTGTTGGCCAGGAAGGCATCGCCCGCCCGCGCATCGGAGACACATTGCTCCACGCCGCGCATCACCTCCGCCACCTCCATGGAAGGGGTGAGGCCGATGCGGCAATCCACCTCGCACCAGGCGGGGGTGGAGGAAGCCCAGTCGCCGCCGCGGATGATGCCGGGGTTGAACTTGATCGGGTTCCTCACGCCCCCGAAGGAGGGATCGGATTTCGCCCGCTCGTTCAGCGCCACCGTGTGCTCCTGCAGGGCACGGATCAGGTGCATGGCGGAAAGGATGGCGTTGGTGCCCGCATCCGCCACCGCGACATGCACGGGCACGCCGCGCACGCGCAGGCGGAACCACAGCGTGCCGGTATGCGCGCGGGTAATGGTGCCGGCGGTGGGCTCGGGGATGAGGCAGGCATCGGCGCGATAGCCGCGCAGCAGGGTGGAGAGCGCGCCGTTGCCGGTGCTTTCCTCCTCCGTCACGGTCTGCAGGTGGATGTCGCCGGCGGGCGTCAGCCCGGCATCGCGCAGGGCGTCCATGGCGAAGACCATGGCCGAGACACCAGCCTTCATGTCATTCGCGCCGCGCCCGTAGAGCCAGCCGTCGCGCACCACGCCGGCATAGGGCGGGTGGGTCCACATCTCGGCCGGGCCTTCCGGCACCACGTCGATATGGCCCTGCATGATCAGGCTGCGCCCGCCCAGGTTCTTCGCGCGCTTCGTCGCGACGACCTGTACGGATCCCGCCGGGTCCACATCCACCATGGGCGCGGCCTTCTCATGCGTCTCCAGCGGCACATCGGCCAGGGTGTAGCGGTCCACCGCATAGCCGCGCGCCGCCATCTGCCGCGCGAACCAGTCCTGCAACGGCGCCTCGCGCCCGCGCAGGCTGGGAAAGCGGACGAGATCGGCCAGAAAGCCGGTCTGGGCCTCGAAATTCCTGTCCACGGCGGCGCGCAGGCGGTCGAGGGTAGCGGTGTCGGGCAAGGCGGCGCGTCCTGAACGGTTGGCGGCGCGATGGTGGCCCGCGCGCCAGCCAGTGGGAAGCCGTCACCATCACCTCCGGCCGCATGGGCGGATGGATCGGGCTTCATCATCCGCCAGGTCACGCGGCCTGCCCGGAACCCCGGCAAGCTGCGCGCCCTGCCTTGCCGCCAAGCCGAAACATGCCGGGCCGAAACATGCCGGGCCGAAACATGAAGACACGCCTTCCACCCGGCGGGCGCGCATCCCAGATGCAGTCCATGCGCCGCGCCCTGCCCCTCCTCCTTGCCCTCTCAGCCTGCGCCGTCGGGCCGACGATCGATGAGCGGCTGTCCACCTATGTCGGACGCTCCGAGCTGGAGCTGGTAACGGCGCTGGGGGTGCCCACGCGCAGCTACGAGACCGGCGGGCAGCGATTCCTGCAATATGAGCAGCAGCGCACCGTCGCCATGCCCGGCGGCTTCGTCGGCGGGCCCTGGAGTCCCTGGGGATACGGGCGCGGCTTCTACGGCGGCTTCTCAACGACCACCTACGCCCCCGTGCAGTGCGACCTGACCTTCACCATGCGGGAGGGCCGGGTCGCCGCCTTCGCCTATCGCGGCCAAGGTTGCGCCTGACGGAAGGTTGCGGCCGGCCGCCGCACCGGGGAGTGGCCCCGGCGGGCCGGGAGGGCTATAGCCGGGGGGCCATGCGCCGCCTCCCCCTCGCCCTCCTCCTGGCCGGCCCGTTGCTGGCCTCCCCCGCCCTCACCCCCGTCGCCGGGGCCCAGGGCATCGGGCGCAACGCGCCGCCGCCGAGTGCCGGCCCCGCTAGCCGCCCGCCCCCGCCCGCCCTGCCGGGCCTGGCCGGGCGCCGCGCGGCTGAACCGATTCCGGCCGAGACGCCGGGCATCAATCTTTCCCCCAATGATGCGCTGTTCGACGCCGTGAACCGCGGCGACCTGGGCGCGGCCCGCGAGGCGATGGCCCGGGGCGCAGACCTGAACGCCCGCAACCAGCTCGGCCTGACCCCGGTGGACGCGGCCGTGGACCAGGGACGGAACGAGATCGCCTTCTATCTCCTCTCCGCGCGCGGCAGCTCGGGCGGCGGGCCGATCACGGCGCCCACCGAGCCGACCCCGGCGCCCTCCGCCCGCCGTGGCCGGGCAGGCCGCGAGGTTCCGGCCGCCCTGGGGGGGCCGGCCGGCACGGAGGACGAGCGGCCCACGCGTCCCTCCGGCCTGCTGAGCGACCCGCCGCGCCGGGGTGCGTCCTCCTCGGCTGCCCCCGCCGCGCCCATCCGCGCGCAGCTCTTTGCGGGGGATGGCGGCACGCCGCGGCCGGAGATCGGCTTCCTCGGCTTCGATGCCGGGCGCCCGGCCGGCGCGGAGCCCCTGCCGGAGTCCACGCGCCCCACCGCGCCGGGCCGGCGCGGCCGCCGGGCCTGACGCGCGCCACCTGAAGCGGCGGGGGACGGGGCCGCGCTCGCCACCGCCCTGGCCGCCGTGTTACCGCGGCCGTTCCCCCGCGAGGACGTCGATGGCCCCGCCGCCCGCCCCTGAAGCCGCTGATGCGCTCCCCGTCGCCGGCCCGCTGGTGGTCTTCGCCACGGGTGGGATGGCCTGCGCCCTGCCGCGCGAGGCGGTCCGCACCCTGCTTCCCCTGCCCCGGCTGGATGCACCCCCCGGGCTGCCGCCACCCCTGGCCGGCTTCCTGAATCTCGGCGGCAACGCGGTGCCGGTCGTGGAACTCGCACGCCTTCTCGGCCTGCCGCCGGGCGAGCCGCATCCCTATCGCCACCTCATCCTCCTGGAGCATTCGGCCGGCGGAACGGCGGGGCCGGTCGCGCTGCTGGTGGACCGCGTGGCCGATGTGCTGCCCGCCGGCCTGCCGCTGCGCCCGGCGGATGAGGGGGTTTCGCTCGGCGGCATGGTGACCGGGGCGGTGGAGTTGGACGGGCGCAGCGCGCACCGGCTGGATCCCGACCGGCTCCTCCTCGCGCAGGAAGCGGCGATCCTCGATGCGCTGGCACGCCAGGCGCAGGAACGGCTGGCGCTGTGGGAGGTGCCCGGGGGCGGCCCATGAGCAGCGCGGATCTGGCCGATCCCGCCTTCGCGCAGCTCAAACGCCTGGTCATCGCGCGCACGGGCCACGCCTATTACGAGGACAAGGATCCCACCCTGTGGGAGAGGGTCCGGCCCCGGATACGCGCCACCGGCGCCGGCGACTGCGCCGGCTATGTGGCGCTGCTGCAGGATCCGGAGGACGGGGAAGCCGAATGGGTCGCGCTCGAGGCCGCCATCACGATCGGCGAGACCTTCTTCTTCCGGGATGCCGGGCAGTTCGCCGCCCTGCGCGACACCATCCTGCCCGGGCTGATCGCG